>NZ_JACJRY010000018.1:0-148409 GCF_014697485.1 Anabaena sp. FACHB-83
GGTAATAATGGTTCAATAATTAGCCACTCTTCATCTGTTAAACTGCTTAAATACATAAGTGACAAAACATACTGTTATTTTATCAGTATACTAGATCCCAAATGGGTTCTATAAACTCGGCAGATTCAAAATTATCCTGCCGAGTTTTTTGATCAGTCTGCGAGATCCCCGACTTCTTCAAGAAGTCGGGGATCTGACCACTCCAGTTGATTAGATAAATCAGTGAAGTACCTACAGCGACCTTCGGTACACTGTAGGCTTCCTGTCTCGCTTGCCACTGCTCTGTTAGGAACACTTTTTGATCAAGCTAAATCTGTAATCTAAAATCTAAAATTGATATGACTTCTATTCCACATAAAATTATTGGTGTCGCCGTCATTTGGAATGACCAGCAGCAAGTTTTAATTGACCGTCGTCGTCAGCAAGGTGCAATGGGTGGTTTATGGGAATTTCCTGGGGGCAAAATTGAACCAGGAGAAACCATAGAAGAATGTATCCGGCGAGAAATAGCCGAAGAATTAGGTATAGAAATTGTAGTCAAAGACCATCTCATCACCATCGACCATACTTATACCCAATTGCGTGTAACTTTAACAGTGCATCGCTGTCACCTGTTATCAGGTATTCCCCAACCGCTAGAATGTGAGGAAGTTCGCTGGGTCAGCTTAGATGAATTAGAAAATTATGCTTTTCCCGAAGCTAATGGTCAAATTATCGCCGCTTTAAAAAGTGCTGAGTATAAAGTTCTGAGTGCTGAGTAAAGCAGTTCAGTTAAGAGAATAGTAGCGATAGCGTAACCCAACAAAGTCTGAGTAAAGCAGTCTTTTAACTTTTGACTTTTAACTTTTTACTTACTTATGCCTTCTCCATTTCCTGGGATGAATCCCTATCTAGAGCATCCAGCATTATGGTCTGGGATTCATCATCGCTTAATAACTGCGATCGCTAATGATTTATCACCACAAATTCGACCAAAATATATTGTGGCGATTGAAGAGCGTGTTTATCAAAGTAGCGGTGAGGAATCTTTATTAATTGGTGTTCCTGATGTATCAGTGCAACGAGCGAGGACTAACATCAATCAACCTAATAATATCGCCCTTGTTACTCCCAATGTTGAGCCAATAGAAGTAACAATTCCTTTGCCAGAAGTCATAACAGAAGGTTATTTAGAAATTCGGGCAGTACAAACCAATGAAGTTGTTACAGCCATTGAAGTTCTATCCCCTAAGAATAAGCAATCTGTGATGGGTCGCTTGCAATATGAAACGAAACGTCAAACAGTCTTAGGCAGTTCTACTCATTTGGTTGAAATTGATTTACTCCGTCAGGGAAAACCAATGCCGATTTTGGGTAAAACCATAGAAAGCGATTATCGAATTTTAGTGAGCCGCAGCGAAGTCCGCCCCAAAGCAGAACTCTATGGTTTTAATCTCAAAGATACTATTCCTCAATTTGCCTTACCTTTGTACCCAGAAGACCAAGAACCATTCTTAAATCTCCAAAAGGTCATCAATGATATTTATGACCAAGGTAGTTATGACTTGAGAATTGATTACACTCGTGACCCCATACCTGCACTATCAGTCACAGATACAGCTTGGCTAAGTGAACTGCTGCGTCAACAAGGTTTAAGGTGAAATGAGCAAATGACAAAAAAACTACTCCCCATTCCCTACTTCCTACCTCCGTTTGGTGAGCGCAGTCGAACCACTGCCTTCTGCCATAACATTGTCCGCAAGTAACAATCTATTAATTCAATTCAGTTCATCCCGGCAATTTTCTACAATAATGCCAGAGACTGTAAAAAATGGTGTCAGCAAGCAAATGTCTAGAAATGTTGACGACGTAATGAGCCGCAACCCGATTGTTGTTCGGCCGGAAACTCCTCTAAAGGAAGCTATTCAAATTTTGGCAGAGAAACGCATCAGTGGGCTGCCTGTGGTGGATGATGTCGGTCAACTGGTGGGGATTATCTCGGAAACTGACTTGATGTGGCAAGAAACTGGTGTAACTCCGCCTGCCTACATTATGTTTTTGGATAGTGTGATTTATTTAAAAAATCCTGCCACTTACGATCGCGATTTACATAAAGCCTTGGGGCAAACCGTGGGAGAAGTGATGAGTAAACATCCGGTCACTATTTCCCCCAACAAAACCTTAAAAGAAGCAGCACAAATGATGCACGATCGCAATGTGCATCGCTTACCTGTATTAGATAGCCAAGGTCAAGTTGTTGGCATTCTTACCCGTGGTGATGTGATTCGGGCAATGGCAGCAAGTTAATCATGGTCATTAGTCATTAGTCCTTTGTCATTAGTTAGGAGTTTCTTGACTATTGACTATGGACATTTGACGATTAACTATGGAGATTTTTTAAAACATTTTAGAAGTTAGGATCATTAAATGAGTATTACTCCTGAGTCGGTAAGACAAATGCTCAGTTCTGAAGATTTGGGCGATCGCCTGCGTGCTGTCAATCAAATCCGCGAATTAGAACCCGCAGTTGGTTTAGAACTTGTGCAGATTGCTATAGGTGATAGCAACTCAAGAGTGCGTTACTCAGCCGTGAGTCAGATGGATACACTCGGTAGCCAAGATTTGCAATTGTCTTTGGATATTTTACGTGATCGCTTGATCAATGACCCCGAAGCCGATGTGCAAGCCGCCGCCGCCGATTGTTTAGGTGCGCTCAAATTACACGATGCTTTTGTAGATTTACAGCACCTTTACCACTCTACTAATGAGTGGCTAGTTCAATTCAGCATCATTGCGGCATTAGGTGAATTAGGTGATCCGCGTTCTTTTGACTTACTCCAAGAAGCTCTGTCATCCGAGAACGAATTAGTCCAAACTGCTGCGATTAGTTCCTTTGGTGATTTAGGAAATACCGCCGCAATTCCTTTATTAGCACCATACTCTACTAATCCCGATTGGCAAATGCGTTATAGAGTCGCCCAAGCTTTAGCCAGACTGGGTGGCGCAGAAGCCAAAGCGATATTGGAAACTATGGTGAATGATCAAGTCGAAGCAGTCGCCACAGAAGCACAGAAATCTTTGCAGACTTTTTAGTGATTCGTTAATTTAGGCGATCGCACCGTTGTGAGTTGCAGGTGCGATCGCTCTCCACATCAGAAAAGTCTTAAGATTCTTTGTGTCACAATTGAGGAACAAACAATAAATCCCACAAACGAGCAAGCGCAAGCCTGTGTGCGTGTCTGCCAAATGTTATCAAACACCTATCGCAGTATAGAGTTATTCCGCTTTGATGACCAAACCAAAATAGTGTTTATTTTTGTGAATGAGGAAATTCAAATCATTGTACCCCCTGATGGAAATTGGAGGTTTTTCAATGCGTCCGAATTTTGAAGCTATGACTAACAAAGAATTGATAGCTTATGCGCTGGCACATCGTGAGGATGTAGAGCCTTTGCGTGTACTGTATAGTCGTCGTACTCCAGACTCGGAAGCGACATGGTACGGGCCAATGTTTGCTGAAGATGGTACGCCAATTGAAGAGAATATTCGGATAGCGGAAGAAGCAATTAGACAATGTATTGAACAAGCAGAGAAAAGAAAGCAAGATTCTCAAAGTTAGGTTATCCGCCAAATACTTGCGGCCAAGTTGTCACAATAAAAACGGCGACTGCGGCTACTGCTAACAAACCTTGAATCAAATTTCCGACTAATGTACCGACGACAATTCCAATACCTGCTTTCACTGCTGGCCATAATTCTCGGCGGTAAATAAATTCACCGACAATTGCACCTAATAGTGGCCCAAATAACATTCCGAGTAACGGCCCGCCAAAGGGTAAAGCTGGTAAGAATCCCAAAATTCCTAATACTAACCCTACAACTGCGCCAATTTGTCCCCATTTACTAGCACCTGCTTGTTTTGCGCCGATATAACTGGCTAAAAAATCAACGCCTACACTTAATAGCAAAACAATTATTGTAACTATTAACGGTATCTTAATCGCTGCAAAAGAACCGCTAACAATTCCCCAAATAATAATGGCAGTTAAAATTAAGCTGCTACCAGGAATTGCTGGTACTACAGCACCAATAATTCCCACAACCATTAAGGCAATTAGTAACCAATAAATAATTTGCATAAGTAATTTTTAATTATGAAGCATCAACGCTGATTTGTTGGAGAGTTACGGCTAATTTATCAGCAATGCCAGCAATCCAATTTTCATCTTGTTTGGTGTAACTTCTGGGTGCATTGGCTCCTAAAATCATCGCACCTTGATTGCTAATTGGTTGACAAATTACTCCTTGAGTATTTTCGGGTAAGTAATCAAATTCTATTCTGCCAGGGTAAAGGTTTAAAGCTACTAAATAAACTGGCTGTTGTTTTTCGATAACCCGATTGAAGATTGGCCCTGGTACGACTTCTGATTTAGAACCCAGAATACCGCGACGTAACAAAACTTTGCCTTGATATACAACTACCAGCGATCGCGTGACGGTATTCGTTAATATCAAGTGAGATGCCCAGGCTAGTTCTGTTTTCACGGCTTCTGGTAAGTCTTCTGACAGGATAAAACCTTCTTCCCCAATCAGTTTCACAACTTCAGGCGATCGCGGCTGTACTTGCTGCCAAATTAACCCTGTTAAAATTAACACAGCACTTAAAATTACACCCAACACATCGCCACGGGATTGGGATTCTGTAAGTTCTGGTGTTAATAAACGGTTAATCAGCAAAAGTATAGCGCCTAACCCACCAACAACTATGGGTAAACGGCGCAGAACTCGATTGGGATCAGGTTTAGTCATTTTAAGTGCTGAGTGCTGAGTCACCGAAGTTTGCTCAACGCGGGGAACCCGCGCACGCAACTTCTCGCTGAGTGCTGAGTAATGAACGATAAGATTTCATACTTCACACTTCATACTTTCCTTTACTCTTCTCCAGGTTCAATTATGCGTTGAAACAGATAGCCTGTACCGCGTGCAGTCAGGATTAGTTCTGGGTTACTGGGATCGTCTTCTAATTTTGCTCGTAACCGAGATATATGCACATCTACTACCCGCGTATCTACATGGCGTTCTGGTGTGTATCCCCAAACTTCTTGCAAAATTTCGGAACGAGAGAAGGCTTCGCCAGAACGACTAACTAGCAATTCTAGTAAACTGAATTCCATTCCTGTCAAGCGAATGCGTTCATCGCCTTTGTAGACTTGGCGTTTGTTGGTATCGATTTTGATATTCCCTACGTGAATTACACCCGAACTGGGGATACCCGACGCACCTGTTTTATCGACACGGCGCAAGACTGAGCGAATCCGCGCTTCTAGTTCTTTGGGGGAGAATGGTTTAACTACGTAGTCATCAGCACCTAATTCTAAACCTGTGATGCGATCGGCAACGTCCCCCAAGGCTGTTAGCATAATGATAGGGACATCTGATTCCTTACGTAATTCTTGACACACGCCGTAGCCATCCAGCTTTGGCATCATCACATCCAACACTACTAAATCAGGATCAGATTTGCGAAAAGTGTCCAACGCTTCTTCACCGTCGCCAGCCGTCACCACATCGTAGCCAATCATCGAAAGGCGCGTTTCTAAAATCCGACGAATGCTGGCTTCATCGTCTACCACCAGAATTTTTTCTTTATGACTTTCCAAGTTTCTCAATTCTCCTTAACTAAAATTTTTCATGATTAATTTTTAATACCATAATATTAAGATATCATTCCCACAATTGATTTGAAAAATGCGGTAGAACCCAGTTTTGTTTGACTTTAGATTTCTGTAAGAATTAAGAAAAAATTAAGAATAATTAACTTAATTAAGATTTAAGAATGCCTAAGCCTAAAACCTTTTACATTTGTAACGAATGTGGTGCAGAATCTCCCCAGTGGTTTGGTAAATGTCCTAATTGCGGAACCTACAATTCTTTAGAAGAACAATTTGCGATTCAATCTTCTGTGGATGTCCCCACAAGAGGCGGAGTCAGCAGTTGGCACAAAGAGCAAAATAATGGTAAGCCTAATGCTAAACCAGCAAAACCGCGAGCTTCACTGACTTTTGATCAAATTAGCGATCGCCAAGTCACGCGCTGGGAATCTGGCTATGGAGAATTAGATCGAGTCTTGGGTGGTGGCGTTGTTCCCGGTTCAATGGTGTTAATTGGTGGTGATCCGGGAATTGGGAAATCGACATTATTGTTGCAAGTATCCAATCAACTGGCGCAGAGATATCGTATTCTTTATGTTTCTGGGGAAGAATCAGGACAACAAGTCAAATTGCGGGCTTTGCGTTTGGGTGTGTCTAAACCGATGAATGTAGTTGGGGATGCTAATGATAAACAAACTGAGTCTCAGGAAAATACAGAAGCATCAGAAACATCCGCTACTACCGAAGCATTAGAAGCAGAAACCCCAGAAGGCATGAGTGCAGACTTGTATGTATTACCAGAAACTGATTTAGAAGAGATTTTACGGGAAATAGATTCCCTCAGACCGAATGTAGCGGTAATTGATAGTATTCAAACGGTGTTTTTTCCGGCTTTGACATCTGCACCTGGTTCGGTAGCCCAGGTAAGGGAATGTACCGCGGCGCTGATGAAAGTGGCGAAGCATGAAGATATTACGATGTTAATTGTGGGACACGTCACCAAAGAAGGTGCGATCGCCGGGCCGAAAGTTTTAGAACACTTAGTAGATACAGTATTGTACTTTGAAGGCGATCGCTTTGCCTCCCACCGCTTATTAAGAACCGTGAAAAACCGCTTCGGGGCCACCCACGAAATCGGTATCTTTGAAATGGTAGAACACGGACTGCGAGAAGTTTCTAACCCTTCAGAGTTATTTTTAGGCAATCGTGATGATCCCGCACCTGGTACAGCCATTGTGGTGGCTTGCGAAGGTACACGCCCGATTGTGGTGGAATTACAAGCCCTTGTTAGTCCGACAAGTTACCCTTCTCCGCGACGGGCTGGAACTGGAGTAGACTACAACCGCTTAGTCCAAATTCTCGCCGTCTTAGAAAAACGTGTGGGGATTCCTATGTCTAAATTAGATTCTTATGTTGCTTCGGCGGGTGGATTGAGTGTAGTAGAACCAGCCGTAGATTTAGGAGTAGCGATCGCGATTGTTGCCAGTTTCCGCGATCGCATTGTTGACCCTGGTACAGTTTTGATTGGGGAAGTCGGCTTGGGTGGACAAGTCCGCGCCGTTTCCCAAATGGAACTGCGGTTAAAAGAAGCAGCTAAATTGGGATTTAAAAGAGCGATCGTCCCAAAAGGCACAAAATTTCCTGACCTTAATCTAGAAATCTTACCAGTATCCAAAGTAATTGATGCAATTATCGCCGCCATCCCCCATCAAACACTAGAAGATAGCGATTTCGATCCCGACGATGACGAATAGGTGATAGGTAATAGGGGACAGGTTATAGAATCTCCCCTAAACCCTGGTTACTGAGCGCAGCCGAAGTACACCCCACACCCCTAAACCCTCACACCCCTACTCAACATGACAGCCACCATCACCCAAACCTACCAAATCACTTGGGAAAAACTACCCGAAGATTATATTCTGCCTGATGAACCAGTGGACAACATCAACCAACCAGCCTTAGCCGCAGCCTTAACCCAAAGCCTAGAACTAGCAGGAAAACTCCCAGTTAATGCGCTGACACCAACAAATTACGGCATTTGTGCCACTTTAAACGGTGCAACAGTTGTCAAAGCACCAGATTGGGCATATATTCCTAACATTACAGTCAGCAGAGAAGAAGTAATTCGCAGTTACACGCCGCAATTAGAAGGAGACATCCCCATAATTGTGATTGAATTTCTCTCTGATAAAGATGGCGGAGAATATTCCATCAAACCAACTTATCCCCCTGGTAAATGGTTTTTTTACGAGTGCATTTTAAAAGTACCAAACTATGCAATTTTTGAACCAGCCAGTGGTAATTTAGAGGTTTATTTGTTAGATAACAACACAGGTAGGTATGCCATACAAAGTCCTAACGAAAACCAACATTACTTGATAGCCGACATGAATCTTTACCTTGGTGTATGGCAAGGTACACATGAAAATCGTACAGGTTATTGGTTGCGCTGGTGGGATGAAAATGGACAATTATTATTGTGGGGTTCTGAGTTAGTTGAACAAGAACGCCAACGCGCTGAACAAGAACGCCAACGTGCAGAAAGACTAGCAGCACAATTACGAGCAGCAGGTATTGAACCACAAGATTAAATTTTTGGTCAATACTTCCATAACATAAGCTTTAATCCCGCACCCCACTTTTCCTCATCTGAACAGTGGGGTTTACTCTGTCTGTATTATTTCAGTTCCGGAAACTGCTTAATTGATATTGGATCTATAGCTATCCTTGATAATTTGCGTTCACAAATTAAATAGGATAGTGAAACTTATTTTGCATTGGGCAACGAAAATTACCTCTAAATTCAGTTGTTCAATTACTAACAATCTTAATTCAGTATTAATTATCGTTTTTCTGGTCAATATGCAGTTATCTAAAAACAACAAAAGCGGATATTTAGCAGCAATGCTTGGTAGTCTTATCGGTGCTGTTCCACTTTTATATTTAGGTGGTTATTTAGGTAGAGAATACGTAATTAAATTTATGCCTAATGCTGAATTAGAGGGTATTATACCACCTTTAATGGGTCAATTTTTAGGTTGGTGGATTGGAGAAGTGCTTGGATGTTGGATAGCTTTACGCTGGCAGAATTATAGAAAGGTAAATAAAACAGTTAAATTATTAGCAATACTAACTCCGATTGGGATCATTATTTGGGTTGTAGCCTTTCTTTTTGCATTCCAATTGCTCAATCGTAGTTTTAGTGATACGGAAATTTTGCAATTACAAAATCAAATTAGACCAATATCTGTCGGTTTATGGATAATTGCCTTAGCATGGCTGGCGAGATTTTTAACAAAACCCCTGCCGCGCGATCGCTACACTTATGAGTAAGCAAACCTCCGTGAGAAACAAGATCCCCGACTTCTCAAAGAAGTCGGGGATCTGAACAAACGCAATTCTCTGAGAATTGGACGTAACGCAGTATCTTTCTCGGTGTGTTAAGCGTTACTATAAAGCATCCTAAAATTTAAGGTTTACTTTAATAAGTCATCTCTTAGTTATCATCTAGTTCTGCAAATAAACTTTCTAAGTCTTGACGACCACTAACAATTCGCAAAATAGTGACTCCATCATCAATAACTTGATACAAAATGATATATCCATTTAGTGGTAAGCCACGCAAGGAATCTTTAACATGAGCATAGCTACGCCCCATATTGGGAAATTGAGCCAATTTTTGACACTTATTATGAAATTACCTAAAGATTCTTTCGCCAGCTTCCAAATTTTTATCAAGAAAGTAATTAGCAATATCATTTAGATCACGACTGGCAGACGGCGCAATAATATATCGGCTCATTCCGTACCCTCACGCGCCTTTTGAAACCTGTTGAGTATTTCCATGACTACTGTTTCTCCATCCAAACCTTCCCCTCGTTCGATTTCAGCAATTGCAACATCAACTTTATAGCGAGTTTCTTCTATCCACGAAATGTAGTCAGTATTTAGTTTCTCTAGCAGTTGAAATGCTATATCAATAACCTCATCTGCATTAGTAAATCTACCACTAGCGATTTGAGCTTGGATAAATTGCTCATGTTCAGGCTTGAGTTGGATATTCATAATTGTTGCAATTAGCTTTATTTAAATAGTACTAACTCCAGAAACAGTTTAGGAATTAAAACAACTGTATAACCCCAACTTTTCATAGAAGTTGAGGTTATGAGCTAATCTACAGCGTTTTTCATTCTAATGAGCTACATTTATCTAGCCTCTAGCCCCTAGCCTCTATCCCCTATTAACTTGTACTGCACTCAACCGGAAAACGCTGTATCAGTTTCAAACCACTGCGATACAGTCAATTTCTACCATTACATCTTTTGGTAAACGCGACACTTGAACACAAGCACGCGCTGGGGCTGTATCTTCAGGGAAGTATTTAGCATAAACCGCATTCACGGCAGCAAAATCATTCATATCAGCTAAAAACACTGTTGTTTTGACGACATTGGCAAAAGTCGCCCCAGCAGCTTTTAAAATTGCTTCTAAATTTGCTAATACTTGCTCAGTTTGCTTTTTGACATCATCTGTGTAAACAACATCACCGAGTCGAGGATCGATCGCAATTTGTCCAGCTACAAATATCATTTGTCCAGAAGCTGCGATCGCTTGATTATACGGCCCCACTGGTGCAGGTGCTTGATCAGTATTAATAACTTGTCGTGTCATAGATATTACTTTTTCTGGTGATACTACCTGTTTACCGACTTCTACCTCAGAGGCGATCGGTTTGTAAATTTCTCCATCAGGCATTATCGCACCAGTTAGGTCAGCATCTATAAAGGTTGCACCATAAATATCAGCACCAGTTAAATCAGCCCTTCTCAAATTTGCTTTATTTAGATTTGCGTGGGTTAGTTTTGCCCATCGCAAATTGGCTCTTTCTAAAGTTGCTCCTTGGAGTAGTGCTTTCTTCAGGTTCGTACTTTGAAGCGAAGCCGATGTAAAGTCTACATTAGCTAAATTCATCTCTGACAAATTTACTTTATCCAAATTTGCTCTAGAAAACTTAGTGCTTTGAAGTTTAGCACGTTCTAACTTTGCGTCAGTTAAATTTGCCAGAGTCAAGTCAGATTCTATTAAATAAGCATCAATTAAATTAACATTTGTTAGGTTAGCTTTACTTAGATTAGCTCCAGCTAATGAAGCTACACTTAGGTCTGCATTACTAAGATTTGCTCCACTCAAGTTTGCTGCATCTAAATTTGCAGAAATTAATCTTGCGCTACTTAAATTTATACCTGTTAGTGTTGCTTGTTCTAAATTCGCATAACATAAATTTGCACTACTCAAATTTGACCAACTTAAATCGGCACCATTGAGTTCTGTCCAATGAAATGTTGCTGAAGAAGCGTTGACTGAATTTAAGTTTGTATTTTTTAGACACGCTTTAGTGAGATTTGTATTAGAAAGATTCGCTTTTGTTAGGTTGGTTTCATTTAAATCAGCACCACTCAAATTTGCGCTGTTTAGTTCTATATCACTAAAATCTGCGCCTTGAAGATTTTTTCCACTCAGATTTACCGAATGAAATTTTCTTTCCCCTGCGGCATACTTTTCTAAAAGTTCCTCAGCATCCATAATGCACCACTGACTACCACTGACACAGTATAATCGCAATGGTTGTATGTCACCAGTATTACTTTCTCTGCGGAGATGATATCAAACCACAACGCTGGGAACAGGGAACAAGTAAGTAATGAGTAATAAGTTAGGACTTATACCAATTTTTTATGAAGCTGCATAAAATCTGATCTCCTTGAGCCTCCCCTTCAAAAGACTACGGTGTACACACAAATCCAAATCCGAGTTGAGCGCATCTATCCCGCCTCGGAATTTATTCCAAATCTCATAGCGCAAGTCCTCTCAAGAGGACTCAACAAGAAACTCATTCCAGTCCACTTGAGTAAACCAGGACTTACGCACCAAAATTGTTTGTGGGGATTGGGCGTAGGGGTGAAAGGGTATGGGGTGAAAGGGTTTTGAATACTTACACCCTTACACCCTCATAGCCCTGCACCCTGTTCTAAAACCTTATTTTTTCGTTTCTTTGCGTAAATCCTATAAACTTTGGCTACGAGCCTGAAACTTTAGTTCAAGGCGGGATGCGGTTTAATAGAGCAAATTTTCGGCTTGTGTGTACACCTTAGCTACTCATTACGCATCAAATTGACATCCTATCTCAAAGCATTCATTCAACGTCTTTGATGCGCGTTTTGCGTTCTAAAATTTCTTTCAGTATTAATGTGACGACTGCTAACAGTGCCAAGAGTACAGCCGCAGAAAAGGCAGCTTCAGTTTCATATTGCTTGTAAGCATCTTCGACAAACAAGGGTAAACTCTGAGTTTTGCCAGCAATGTTACCAGAAACTACCGAAACAGCACCGAATTCGCCCATTGCTCTGGCGTTGGTCAAAATTATGCCGTAAAGTAATCCCCAACGAATGCTAGGTAAGGTGACGCGCCAAAATATTTGCCAATCTTTTGCACCCAAGGTTTTAGCTGCTTCTTCTTGGTCACTACCAAATTCCTCTAATACAGGAATGACTTCTCGTGCGACAAAGGGCATACTAACAAAAGCGGTTGCTAATACCATTCCCGGAAAGGCAAAGATAATTTTAATATCATGAGCTTGGAGAAAAGGGGCAAACCAGCCGTTGCGGCCATAGAGTAAGACAATCATCAACCCAGCGACTACGGGAGAGATAGAAAAGGGTAGGTCGATGATACTTAAAACTATGGCACGACCAGGGAATTTATGTCGCGCGATCGCCCAAGCTGCACATAAGCCAAAGACAGTATTTATTGGCACTGCAATTAACGCCAATATAAACGTTAACCAAGCTGCATGGAGAAACGCTGGGTGGGTTAAGTTGGCAAAAAACGGGCCGACTCCTTTTTTAAAGGCTTGGACAAAAACGTTAATTGCTGGAATGTATTGAATTAAAGCTAAATAACCAATTGCAATCCCAATTAAAACTGTCGGAACCCAACTTTTCTGTTCTTTGCGTTTAAATCTTGGCTCATTTACTGTCATATCTTCTCGCCCACGCTTGTAAGAAATTAATTGCCAATAGCAGTATTAACGAAATTGTCAACAACACTACACCAATCACAGTCGCGCCAGAATAGTCATACTGCTCTAATCTCTGGAAAATCAACACCGGCGCAATTAAATCTTGAAAGGGTGTATTAGAAGCAATAATTACTGTTGAGCCATATTCGCCAACTGCACGGGAAAAACCCAAAGCAACACCAGTCAAAATTGTCGGAAATAAAGGCGGTAAAATGACTTTCAAAAAGGTTTGCCATTGAGAAGCACCCAAACACCAAGCCGCTTCCTCAATGTCATGTTCCATTTCTTGCAATACAGGTTGGACAGTCCTCACCACAAAAGGTAGGGAAATAAATATCATGGCTACACCCACACCCAAGCGAGTGAATGATACTTTAATTCCCAGAGGCGCTAACAGTGAACCAATCCAGCCATTATCGCTGTAAACTGTTGCCAATGTTAAACCCGCTACAGAAGTTGGCAGGGCAAAGGGTAAATCTACTGTGGCATCAATTATCCTTTTTAAAGGAAAGTCGTAACGCACCAAAACCCAGGCAATTAAAGTACCAAATACACCATTGAGTAACGCCGCCCCTATGGATGTCACAAAGGTTACGTTGTAAGTTGCCAAAGCAACATCGCTAGTGGCAATTTCCCAAAACCTAGCAGGTGGTTCGGTACTGGCTTTTAAGAACATAGCTGCTATTGGCAAAAACAACATGAATGTTAGATATGCCAAAGTAATGCGCCATGTCCAAGGCAAATTAATCAACTGATGCAGAAATTTCTTCCAAACAGGAGTTTCGGCAACAATGTCTTGAGGTGATGACGGGGAAGATACAGCCATAAAAAAATATCAATTTATCCTGTGTGATTGGTCATTGGTCGTTGAACAATAAAGCCTTGATGTCCGTTTATTGTTCATTGACTCTTGACCATTGACTCTTGACTAGTTACTTTTTCTTTTGGGCTTGAATCTTGTCAAAAACGCCGCCCTCAGCAAAGAATTTCTTGTCAATTTCACTCCAACCACCGTAATCTTTGACTGTGCCTAATGTTTTAACGCTGGGGAACTTGTCTTTGACTTCTTTGCTTTGGGCTACAGTTTCATCAACTGGTCGGAATCCCAATTTGGCAAATTCTTGCTGTGCTTCTGGAGTGTAGAGATATTTCACAAAAGCTTCTGCTACTTCTCGATTACCATGCTTATCAACATTTTTATCTACCACAGCAACTGGGTTATCGATAGAAATATTTACATCAGGAACGATGTAATTTACTTTTTCACCCTTCTGTTCAGCTAACACAATTTCATTTTCGTAGTTGATTAAGGCATCACCTTGACCTTGTTTGAAAAATGCGTCAGTTGCTTCACGGGCATCTTTAGTCAAAATTGGTACGTTATTATACACTTTTGTGACAAATTCTGTGGCTTTAGCCTCATCTCCGCCAGTTTTAATGACTGCGTTCCACAGTGCTAGGAAGTTCCATTTGGCTACACCAGATGTTTTTGGATCGGCGGTAATTAATTTTACGCCTTCTTTTGATAAATCTGTCCAAGTTTTGATGTTTTTCGGATTACCTTCACGAGTAACGATCGCCGCAACGGATTTCGATACAATACCGTTATTTGCAACTTCAGTTTCCCATCCTGGCTCAATTAGTCCGGCTTTCTGAATCTTTTCTGTGTCTCCAGCCAATGCTAGGTGAACTACATCTGCTTCTAAACCATCGATGACGGCGCGAGTTTGCGAACCAGAACCACCATAACTTTGCTTGAAGGTGACAGTTTGATTATGCTCTTGTTTCCACTTCTCTACAAACTTGGGAATAATTGCTTCGTGAGCAGCTTTAGTCACCGCGAAGGAAACTAAGGTGATTTCCACATTGGATTTATTTGCTGCAACAGGACTAGCAGCAGGTGTAGTACCATCACCAGAACTACTGCTATTTCCACCAGAGCAGGCGGCCAGCGCCACACTCAAAATAGCTCCTACTAAGGTGAGTGATACAAAACCTTTGAGTGAATTGAGTCTGAACCGATATGGTCTATTCTGAATTTGCTTCAGGGGATGCTGCCAAAATTTCATTCCGTGTTTCCTCTCAATCTACGGTAAACTGATGTATATATGGTTATATACGATTTATGGTACTGGATGATTGCACGTATTAGTAATGTTTAATTGCAAACTCAATAAAAAATTCATATTCTCTATCGACAATAGGGAGATTGTAACAGTTTTGTTGGCAATTAAAAATACTTAAGTAGTTTTGATGAGGGAGGGAGACTTTATTTATTCTTGAAATAAGTCGCATTGGGGCTGTCTGGCAGATGAATTGGTATTGTTGTTTCGATTAAGATGTTTCTAGCTGTATTCTGAAATCTGCCAACATGAGTTTTAGAGAATGGGCAACCAGGGTGCTATTAATTTCTCTAGTGTTTACTGCTTTGAGTGTGGCACTGTTGATTGGCAAAATTAACCAAGCAAAAATCAATCAAACCACCTCATCAAATCAAGAGATGACGACAGCTTGGAGTGAATATCCTCAAGTAAAGTTGCAATCTTCTAAAAATCAATCAGCCAAGTCTCCAGTCATTCCCAAGCAAAATCTTGGCAGATATCGAACTACAGAGGCTTTTGCAAAATATCAACCAAGATATGAGATTGCCAGAGTAGACCCTAGTAATTATGGCGATCGCTACACTCAAGATATTTACGGTGTCACACTCACCAATCCAGCTATTATCGTACTCCATGAAACTGGTTATTCTGCCGACAGTGCGATTAATTTTTTTCAGACACCCCACGAAGATGAAAGTGTCCAAGCAAGTTATCATTCCTTAATTAAATTAGATGGCACAGTTGTTTATTTAGTCCCACCAGAAAAACGCGCTTTTGGGGCGGCTAACTCAGTCTTTGAAAGCTTTAATGGCGTTGAAACTGTCCAGACTAATCCTAATTTAGCGCCATCTGTCAATAATTTTGCCTATCACGTTTCTTTAGAAACCCCACCCGATGGACGCGGTGATAATTATATTAAAGCTCATAGCGGCTATACCGAAGCCCAATATCATTCTTTAGCTTGGTTAATTGCCCAAAGTCAGGTTCCTGAAGACCGCATTACTACCCATCAACAAGTTGACCGTTCTGGGCAGAAAGTTGACCCAGTAAGTTTTGATTTTGATAAATTCTTGGTTTTACTTAATACCTATCGTCAAATTAGCCCAGTGTATCGGGCGCAGGGGTAATAATATAGCAGTTCTTGGTTGGGTGCAGTACATTTTGACCTTTCTCCTACAAGGCTACGGTGTACACACAAATAAATGAAATGTTCGTTGAGTGCATCTATCCCGCCTCGGAATGAATTCCGAGTCTCATAGCGCAAGTCATCTGAAGATGACTCAAAAAAAATTAATTCCAGTCTACTTCAGTAGACTTTTGCTATCAGCCTGGAACTTTAGTTCTAGGCGGGATGCGTTTCATACTGCCTATTTTCGACTTGTGTGTACACGGTAGCCTTAACAAGAGAGGCTCAAGGGGATCGAAGTTCTATACAGCTTCATAAAAAATTGGTATAACCACACAAAATTAATTTTCCTACTCTCCATCTTTCACTTTCTCTTGTTGATGCCAAGCTTGATAAAAAGCTGGGTAGGGTATACTTTGGGCGCAATGCCATATAATCTCATAGACTTCTGCATCTTCTATGTAGTCTTTTAACTCTGTAACTATTAGTGTAAGCAAACTACTATTGGAAATTTTTTTTAGGAAGTAAATGGCAGCGTCAGCTATAATTTCATCTTCGGTAGTTTTCAAAATTTGAAGTACAGCTTTAGTAGCATTTATATTTATACAAGCAGCTTTTCCCAAACTCATCATTAAACTCTGACGTATATAATTATCATTATTTTGATATAATGTTTCAATTAAATTAGTAATAGTATCAGAGTTAGTAGAAGCTAGTTCTGCTAATCTATTAATTGCAAATAAATGAATACTACTAAAACATCCAGAAATCCACTCAATATGGCTATCATCTATCCTACATGAGATATCGATCAAATCATCTAAAATTGCTAGTCCCTCAATTTTAGTATTCATTTTTATATTTACACCTAACAATCTAATTAAAGTGTTAAATTCATTTAGTTTACTGATGGTCATTCCAATATTATTGATATCTATTCTTTCTAAAAAATCAAGAAATTTTTCTCTATTATTTGCGTATACTTTGGGAATTAGCCAACTAAAATCATATTTTGAAACAGGTTTTTCATGATTTTGTTTATTTACAGACAAGTTAGCCAAAGTAGCAATTGCAAGGGGATTACTAACAGCAAATTCTTTTAATTTGCTGATGGCTTGAATACGCTTGAGGTTAATTGCTCTTGATTGCTTAGATATGGCTGGACTTTTATCTATATAATCAACAATAATTCTGACAGCAAGTTCATGACCAGGGGATTTTTCAAGTAGTATCAAAGCAGTATCTAAAGAACCTCCCTGAGATTCACTAGATTTTAACCGCTTATGCAAGGCATCAACTACATTTTTATAATGTGTCTGTAGAAGTAAATTTTTAGCTATTGCGGCTATAAGACTAGATAGGTGAAAGTGGTGTTTGGGAAAGTTTACTGAACCAAATGTCCATTCAATTAGTTGTTCTATAATTTTGTTAGCAATCTCTCCAGTTTCAAACTCTGCGATACTTACAGCAGCAAGAAAGTATGCTTGCAAACCATAAAATCCTCTACACCCATCATCAAATTCTACCAATGATTTTAGAAATGCTTCTTTTTCAAGCTTGCTCACATCCTCACGTCCCAACCACAGCAAAATCACCTCTTTCCACTGCGGGGCAAAAATACGATAAACGCCTAGCGTGGGGTTGTCGGGAACATGATTCAGAAACTCCTGCCAATCATCAACCGCCAACGCTGCAAAATATTCCTCAAATGTGGGATGGTAAAAAGCGTAAACTTTCTCTTTCGTTGTTGATTCCGCAGCCAGTCCAACTTCATTTAGCCATCCCAACTTTAACGCTAACCAAAATAAAGAATTTTGCTGTTTTGCATCGCCTAATTCCTCACGCACAAACTTATGCCGTAGCCGAAACCGTGATGTTTCTTGATCGATTGCCCGTTTTGCCAAACGTCCCAACGCAGCGTTTAATTCCTCTTGCTGCTGTTCGGTGGTAGGAAAGCGGTTTTCTTTCCACTTGTAAACCTCTTCCACAAACTGCTGATAAAGTCCGGCTTTAGTTTCTGGTAAACCTTTATCGGAACTTTGCCAAGTGCTACACAACAGCGCCAACCGCAAAGGATTTTTAACTAAATCTTGGATGCGCTGACGTTCAGGTTTATCTAATTCCTGCCATAATCTTTCCCCTTTGTCTGCATTTCTGTTGTGAAACCAACGCCCAATAAACTCTTGCACTTGTTGGGGATATGCAAAATTGAGTAACCGATACGTCTCAAAATTTTCTAAAGCATTGGCGTTTGCTTCCCAAACATTCACTCGACAAGTCAGCACAACCCGCGCATTTTTTACCCATCCCGTCAATTGCTGGGAAATCTGGGTTAATGGTTGGGGTGAAGACATTTCATCTGCTGCATCCAACAACAACCACACAAAATTATTCTTGAATAAATCTGCAAAAAAGTTTTCCTGTTCTTCTTTTACACGCACCACTTTTAAAGCTTTCTTTAGCCAATTTTGCAGCAGATAATCTTCTACACTTTTTCCTTGCAAGTCTGCCAAAGAAATCCAAATTGGTAAACCCAGATTCTTGTTTAATATCCAAAAAGCTATAGTTTGCAACTGAGTAGTTTTTCCCGCACCCGGTTCTCCAATTAATGCAATGCGGTGTCCTTGAGTTTTACCAACACCATCACGGATAATTTGCTCTAAAAAAGCCTGATGTTCAAATCGCTGCTTTTCTTCATAACTCGGTTCGTAAAGTCGTGAACCTTGTTCTGGGGAAATATCCTCGCTGCACTTGTTCGGTTTTTTACGCTCCACCAATGCTAAAGGTACATGAATTTCCTCTAGCTCAAATTTCATGTCATCATAAGCAAAGAAAAACTCATTTGTGGTGAGACGCTTGTGCTTTTTGAGCATAGTGCCACAGATGTTTTGCCAATGGAAGCTATTATCTGTTGTTTGTTCCTGGGATGTTTCTTTTAAATTTGGCTTTTGGTGGTATTCCTTCCATCTCTGCTTAACCACTTCCAGATTATCTTTTATCGATGCTGTCTGATGTTTTAGCGTCAAGGTAAATTTCCAATAACCTTGATTATTTGCAGCTTTTTTTGGTTCTCGCAGTCCTAACTTCCATAGCCAGTCAAGTGCAATTTGAACTTCCTGTAACTCTCTTTTCTCCTGAGAAACGTTAGATTCTGCTTTTTGCGGGGGAAGTTTTAAAGTTTTGCCAGCATTTTTAATTTGGTTGAGTAAATATTCCTGTTTTGTCCCAACTTCAATTATTTTGCTTCTGTTTCCTCTTGTTGATTGGCTTTTATATCCGGTAATTTGCAGCTTATTAGCATTCCAGACAACGCAAAGTGGAAGTTTTGACTCACATTCTTGCTCTTGTGACAGTTGTAGCAATGCTTCTACCAGACTGAGTACATTGTCTAAAGCTGATTCATCCTTACGAAGATTTCTTGACATCAGTCAAATATAAAGAAAATATAAATAATTTGTAATTACCCAAACAAACAAGCTTCCCCAAGCCGCAAAAGCTGACGATACAAGCATTATAGACTTTGTGTGGGGGATGTGTCTGGGGAAACACCCAAAAAAATAATTCACCTTGTCAGCTTAAAAACAAGGTGAGTTCAGATGTCAGCTAAAAAATCAGGTAAGAGTGCAAGTCAAAAAGCTATTACTTTCTTGCTAATTCTGCAAACAATATTAATTGGCGTAAATGCCGAAAACCGCCTTCAGCAAGGAGACTCAGCAATTGAGGTTTTAATGTGGATGATTAATCAGTGTATTCCAGTCTTGAAACAAGCTAGGAGTTTGCAAGAAAAACAAAAAAAGAGCTTGTTACCCAGACATCGCTGTTCTGAGGAGCAATAATATTACAAGCCACTCTTTGCAGAGCTACGGTGTGGTGTACACAAATCAAATTACCCCCCTTGGAAAGGGGGGAAAAAGAGAAATCTAGTTCCCTCCCCTTTCCAAGGGGAGGGTTAGGGTGGGGTAAAACCTTGTTAATCAGCTATTTCAGATTTGTGTGTACACCATAGCTTTAGCAAGAGGTGGGCTTCTTTAGGTTAAATATAGGACTTACGCAAAAACACTCTCGAATCCTCTTAACTTCGTGTCCTACCCTGCGGGAAACCGCTATCGCGTCTATGCGCCCTTTGTGGTTCGTTTTTTCATGATTCTGCGTAAGTCCTGAAATAAATAATCAAGTGAACAAGCTTATTTGTTCACAACGCAAGTTTATTCATTCACAATACAAGTCTATTCGTTCACAGCACAAGTTTATTCGTTCAAAATACAAGTCTATTTATTCACAACACAAATTCATTCATTCACAACACAAGTCTATTCGTTCACAACACAAATCTGTTTTCAACGATTTATTATTTTTTGTCGTAAAAATACTGAGTTAGTAATCAAACCTTATTACAAAAAACATCTTATTTTGTAAGTTTTACTGAACCAATAAATCGCTTTATTGAGACACCCTAGAAAGATAAAGTTTAGTAAAGGGTATTCATTGATGCCACGCAAACAAAAAGGCTCTCCGGTACTAGAAAAAACAGAACAGAGATTAATCGGATTTAAATCAATTGATTCTAGCTTGGACTTTGGTGATTCCATCAGTTTAAACCATTTAACTGAGTTAACAGAGCAACTCCGCCAGGAGCTTGACCAGTATAATATGATGCTAACTGCCCTTGATACAGCCAAAGCAAACATACAAACCCTGGAAAAGACCATTCGTGAAACTTCGGAACGCTTGGTTAGTGGTGTGGTGTTGAGGTATGGCAAAGACAGCCGAGAATACGAAATGACAGGTGGAGTACGCAAAAGCGATCGCATTCGTAAAGCCACCATTACCCGGTTAAAATCGACCGCAGACTCAAAATTAGCTTCTACACAGACGGCGTAACAAGCAACAAATAGGCATTATTCATACTAAAAGATGCCCATTGCTTTGCGATCGGCATCAATAAAAAATCTAAAAAAACTGCTAGAAATGGGGCGCTGCATATAGCAATCTTACATGAGATGTAAAAATTGAGAGGCTCAGATCCCCGACTTCTCAAAGAAGTCGGGGATCTTGTTCTTCACAAATGATTTAGGACTGCTATATTTGTGGGATGAATTATGTGGTGAGTCTAAATCCTCCACTAATTAATTTCAGACTTTAGACTTCACACTTCAGACTTTAGACTAATCGCGCCACAAGGCAATTCCGCCTAACAAACCCGTAACATTGGGTATGAGTTTAACATTTAAAGGTAGTTGTAAATTTACTTTTACAGCTTCACCACCACCGATATAAAGACAATCATAATTAAATAAATGCTGCAAAGAAGCGATCGCTTTTTCTAAGCGCCTGTTCCATTTCTTCTCGCCATACTTTTGTAACGCTGCACGTCCTAATTGTTCTTCGTAAGTCTGGCCTTTGCGAAACTGATGGTGTCCCATTTCCATATTTGGTACAAGTTTACCATCGACAAATAAAGCCGAACCAAAGCCAGTCCCCAAGGTAATTACTAACTCTACACCTTTACCAGCGATCGCACCTAAGCCTTGCATGTCTGCATCATTAATTACTCGGACTGGTTTATTCAAACGTTGGGATAATGCTTTAGCAAAATCAAACCCAATCCAATCAGAATGTAAGTTAACTGCTGTTTCTGTGACTCCGCAGCGCACTACACCCGGAAACCCCACCGAAACCCGATGAAAATCACCTTGAGAATCTGCTAAAAGTGCGATCGCATTAATTACGACATCTGGTTTAGCTGGGGATGGTGTATCTACCCGCGCCCTATCTGTAACGGGAGTTCCGGTAATATCCAAAACTATCGCCTTTACACCGCTACCACCAATATCAACTGATAAAGTGCGAATTGAGCCATTGTCATCAACCATTGATTCTTCCTTGTTACTACTTGTTCTTTGGCTATTATGCTTCTTTGTTTCTGGTAATATCCTGATGTGTTGAGACTCTTCACAACGCCTAAAATTAAAATGACGCGATCGCAGTAATATGCACAGCTTTATTCCCCCAGAACGCTTTTTTCCTTACCTGACTTGGACTGATATCCAAGATATGCCCAATAAAGAAAATGTGGTAATTATTCAACCAGTCGGGGCAATTGAACAACATGGCCCCCATTTACCATTGATTGTAGATGCGGCGATTGGTGTTGGTGTTTTGGGGAAAGCCTTGACTAAATTAGATGCAAATCTTCCCGCGTATGCCTTGCCGACTCTGTATTATGGGAAATCTAACGAACACTGGCACTTTCCTGGCACAATTACCCTCAGTTCCGAAACCCTGACAGCCACAATTATGGAAGTGGGAGAAAGTCTTTACCGGGCTGGGTTTAGAAAATTGGTGTTGATGAACTCCCACGGTGGACAACCCCAAATCATGCAAATGGCGGCGCGAGATTTACACGTTAAGTATGATGACTTTTTAATATTTCCGTTGTTTACTTGGCGTGCGCCCAATATTACCAAAGAATTGCTCACACCCAAAGAAGCCAAATTGGGTATGCACGCCGGAGATGCAGAAACTAGCATTATGTTGGCAATATTACCAGAACAGGTAAAACTCGAAAAAGCTGTGGCTGAATACCCACCAGAACAGCCAAACAGTACTTTAATTAGTTGGGAAGGACAGTTACCAGTATCTTGGACAACAAAAGATATCAGTAAAAGTGGCGTGATTGGTGATCCAACAACCGCCAGCAAAGAAAAAGGCGATCGCATCTTGGAATCTGTCTCTGACGGTTGGGTGCAAGTCATCCAAGATATTTATGCTTTTAAGCTACCAGAAAGCATAATCTAGATTTGCTAGTCTAGAAATAGTAACCCCACGTTAAAAAATATATTAATAGTCAAGACTATGGCAGGATTTGAAAGTAATAGCCATCATTCTTATAGTCAAGAAGATGTACATCGTATTCTTCAGTTAGCGATCGCGCGTCAAGCTGATAACCAAGAAAAAGAGTTTTCTTACGAATTACTCGTAGAAATTGCGGGTGAGTTAGACATATCACCAGAGTCTTTACAATTAGCAGAACAAGACTGGCGATCGCAACAAAATGAAATTCAACAGCGTCAAGCTTTCGATGCTTACCGTCTTGCAAAATTTAAAAAACGTTTAGGAAATTTTGCAATTGTCAATAGTTTTTTAATATTAGCTAATTATTTGATTATTTTGCCGAATATTCATTGGTCACTGGGCATTTTACTATTCTGGGGTTTAACAGTTGGGCTGGATTTTTGGAATAACTTTTATGCCAGAGGTGAAGCCTATGAAATCGCTTTTCAGAAATGGTATCGCCAGCATCAGCTAAAACAAAACTTCAATACAGTCATGAAAACTGCCAATACACTGGTGAATAAATGGCTGAAGTCATTGCAGACTTAAAGCATAGTTAAAATTAAAACCTGCCTTCTCAAACCGGAATTATTTCTCATCTGGAAACAGACTGGAGACTTTGTTATGACCGTAGCAGCAATCGCCAAACCAGCAAAAGAATCACCTCTGTTGTTTGAGGGAGTCACCTGGAGAGAATTTAAAGCAGTTGAGCAGTTATTAGACCGTCCAGGATATCGACTGTCTTTCTTAAATGGAGTTTTTGAGATTCGCAGAATGCCAGGAGAACCACACGAAACTGTTAAAGAAAGACTCGGCGCATTGTTAGAAATATACCTGCTCATGGCAGGATTTGACTTTACTCCTACTGGTTCAATGACTTTAGAAAATGAAGCGGGTGGAGTAAAGCGAGAAGCAGATAAATCTTATAAACTTGCTCCTGGTCGAGTACGCCCTGATTTAGTAATTGAAGTAGTGTTTAGCAGTGGCGGTATCAACAAATTGGAAGCATACAAGCGGCTGTTGATTCCTGAAGTGTGGTTTTGGGAAGATGGAGCTTTGGAAGTGTATCACCTGCGGCAAAACGGGGACACACTAGACTATGAAAGAATATCCAGTAGTGAAGAAGTCAAAGGCATCGATTTGGATTTGTTGCTACGCTGCATTAATATGGTGAACCACGTTGATGCCATCAAAACTTTTCAACAAGCTTTGGCAAAGTAACAGAACCCAACATTATCAAGTATTCTCTCTTCTCTCTGGGTTCTCCCGAAGTTTGCTCAACGCGGGGAACTTGCACACGCAACTTCTCTCTGCGCCTCTGTGGTTCGTTCATAAAAATTGGGTGGAGGAAAGGAACCCAACATTCACGCATACTTTGTTGGGTTACGCTATCGCTACACCCAACCTACTATTCTCTTAACTGAACTGCCTTCTGCCCCCTACCCTACCTGTCTACGATAAACTGAACAATGTAAATCTCTAGTTCAGTGCTATGCCATTAATCAAAGTACAAACTTCTGTATCTGCGCCTGCAAAAGCTGAAGTTGAGACAATGCTCAAGAGTTTATCAGGGAAATTAGCCAAGCATTTAGGTAAACCAGAATCTTATGTAATGACGGCTTTTGAAGCAGATGTCCCCATGACTTTTGCTGGGACTACAGACCCGGTTTGTTACATTGAGATTAAAAGTATTGGTTCCATGAAGCCAGACCAAACCCAAGCGATGAGTCAGGATTTTTGCCAGCAAATTAATCAAGCTTTAGATGTCCCCCAAAATCGCATTTACATAGAGTTTGCAGATGCTAAAGGTGCGATGTGGGGTTGGAACAGCACAACTTTTGGCTAGTTTTTAAGAAATTTATATAGCTGTAGTTACTCACGGATGTGAGATTACAGATACCCACGGGAATACTACTTATAATGTATCTCCTGTGGTTATCTTTATGGTAAGTACTTTTATTCCTGGGTATGAGATTTTTGAAAAAATTCATGACAGTCCTAAAACCAGGGTTTACCGTGCTGAACAGAAAGAAACCCACACCCCAGTTGCTATCAAACTGTTAAATACGGAATATCCCCAATTTCAAGATTTAATTTTATTTAGAAATCAGTATTCTATTACCCGCCATCTCAAACATCCAAATATTGTTAAATGCTATAGCTTAGAAACTTATGGCAATAGTTATGCACTGATTTTAGAAGATTTTGGGGGAATTTCTCTAAGCCAATATACTCAAGGTCAAATTTTAAGTTTAGATGATTTTTTTAAAGTTGCGATCGCAGTCACCCAGGCACTAGAATTTTTATATCAAAATCGGATTATTCATAAAGATATTAATCCCAATAATATTTTAATTAACCCCACAACTAAAGAAGTTAAAATCATAGACTTTAGTATTTCTTCTTTATTACCCAAAGAAAACTCCGAAATTAAAAGTCCGAATATTTTAGAAGGCACATTAGCTTATATCTCTCCCGAACAAACAGGGAGAATGAATCGCGGAATTGATTATCGCACTGATTTTTATTCTTTGGGTGTGACTTTTTACCAATTACTCACAGGTAAGTTACCTTTTAATAGCCAAAATCCTTTAGAACTCATACATTGTCATCTGGCTAAAGAAGCAATTAACCCAAAAACTATCAATTCTGCATTGCCATCAATACTAGCTGAGATGATTATGAAATTAATGGCAAAGACGGCAGAGGAACGTTATCAAACTGCTAGAGGTATTCGCCATGATTTAGAAGTTTGTCAAGATTATTTATGCCATCAAGGTGAAATTATACCATTTAAATTAGGACAGCGAGATAGGAGCGATCGCTTTTTAATTCCCGAAAAACTTTATGGTAGAGAAATAGAAGTTAAAACCTTATTAGATGCCTTTGAGAGAGTTAGCCTTGGCAACATTGAATTAATGTTAGTTGCAGGTTTTTCTGGTATTGGTAAAACTGCCGTCGTCAACGAAGTTCATAAACCCATTGTCCGCCAACAGGGTTATTTTATCGCAGGTAAATTTGACCAATTCCAGCGAGATATTCCTTTTTCAGCATTAGTTCAAGCTTTTCGCAGTTTAATGCGGCAATTACTCACAGAAACTAAAACCCAATTACAAACATGGAAAAGCAAAATATTATTAGCCTTGGGAACTCAAGGACAAGTCATTATTGATGTCATTCCCGAATTAGAAAAAATTATCGGTCAACAACCAGCAGTCACTGAGTTAGGTGGTAATGCTTCCCAAAATCGCTTTAATTTATTATTTAGTAACTTCATTCAAGTTTTAGCCACACAAGAACATCCCCTAGTAATTTTTTTAGATGATTTACAATGGGCAGATGCAGCATCGTTAAAATTAATTCAACTACTATTAAGCGGTACAGAGACAAAATATTTATTAGTCATTGCCGCATATCGAGATAACGAAGTCTATCCTGGACATCCATTTATGATGGCTTTAGATGATATTTATCAAGCCAAAGCCATTGTTCATCAAATTCATCTCAACCCTCTAGACGAAACGCAACTTAACTGCTTAATTGCTGATGCCCTCAATTGCCACGAAACACAAGCTATACAATTAACTCAATTAGTATTAGCCAAAACTAAAGGTAATCCATTTTTCACAACTCAATTACTCAAATCATTACATGAAGATGGAGTAATCACATTTAATTTTCATACTGCTAATTGGCAATATGATATTACGGAAGCTCAAGCTTTATACTTGCAGGATGATGTGGTTGAATTTGTTGCCAAACAGTTGTGTAAGCTACCCCAGGCTACGCAAGAAATCATGAAAATTGCAGCTTGTATTGGCAATAAATTTGATTTAGCTACCTTATCTATAGTTTCGGATAAATCCTTAGTTGAAACCTCTGCTGATTTGTGGAAAGCACTAAAAGAAGGCTTGATTTTGCCGACCAATGAAATTTATAAATTATTTACTGATGATGAATTAACAACTGACCAGACACCAGCCATTATTAATCAAGATAATATCAATGTTACCTATAAGTTTCTCCACGACAGAGTACAGCAAGCAGCTTATTATTTAATTCCAGAAGCTGATAAAAAGACAACACACGTAACCATCGGTAAACTACTCCTCAAAAACACTGAACCCGAAAAATTAGAAGAAAATATCTTTGAGATAGTTAACCAATTAAATGTCGGTATTGATTTAATTCACACCCAAGCGGAAAAAGATGAACTAGCGCAACTAAATTTACTTGCTGTTCGCAAAGCAAAATCAGCCACAGCTTACGAAGCGGCTAAGAAATATTTAGCTGTTGGCTTAGAATTACTATCTTTGGATAGTTGGCAAGCGCAGTATCAATTAACACTGAATTTGTATACAGAAGCAGTAGAAATCGAATATTTAAATATCAATTTTGACCAAGTAGAAATTTATGCCGATATAGTTCGTCAGCAAGCAGCTAATTTACTCGACCAAGTAAAGGTGTATGAAATTCTCATGCAGATGTATACCTCCAAAGTCCAGATGCAGTTAGCTATAGATACAGGCTTACAGTTATTAGATTTGTTAGGAATTAGTTTAGAGTCAGCACCACCACAAAATTTAGATGTTACTAACTTAATTAATTTACCATTGATGACTGCTCCCGATAAACTTGCCGCTATGCGAATTTTAACTAATATGATTTCTGCGGCTTATTTCACAAATCCCGGATTATTACCAGCAATTATATTTACAATTATTACTCTCGCTGTCAACTATGGAAATTCTATGTTTGCGGCTTATGGGTATGTTTTATATGGCTTGTTAATCAGTGCATTTTATTTAGAAATTGAAGCGGGTTATCGCTATGGTGAAGCTGCATTAAATTTACTCGATCAAGTCGATTCGAGAGAAATTAAATGTCGAGTTTTATTGATGTACAATAGCAATGTAAAATTCTGGAAATCTCATCTACAAGAAACAATTACTCCCCTAGTAGAATGTTTACAACTAGGTATGGAAGTAGGAGATATAGAATATGCACTTTATTCTGCTTCTAATAATTATTCACATTTAATTTATGTCGGTGAAGAACTACCAAATGTATTTAACCAGTTAGAAAAATATTATTTATGGATGTGTCAGTTTGAGCAGTATGGCGCAATAGTTATGTTGCGAGGCTGGCAACAATTTGCATTAAACTTAATGGATATAAGTGCTAGTAGAGAACAATTAGATGGTAGTTTATTTAATCACGCTGAAAATTTAGCCTATTGTCTCGATAAAAAGACAGAAACTTCTTTATTTAATATATTTTTAATTAAAACCTTACTATTTTATTTATTTAAACAGCCACACAATGCTGTAGAAAATGCGGTAATTGGGCTGCAATATATCCAAGCTGCTGTCGGACAATATGGTACTGCTAAACATAATTTTTACTATTCTTTGGCTTTGTTAGCAGATTATCATAATCAGCCTGATAGCAAAAAAGCAGAATATATGCAGCAGGTGTTAGCCAATCAGCAAAAAATGAAAGTTTGGGCTGAAAATGCACCAATGAATTTTCAACACAAGTATGATTTGATTGAGGCAGAAACAGCTAGAGTTTTAGGTAATAATTGGCAAGCTGTAGAATTATATGAAAGTGCAGTTCAAGGGGCTAAAGTTAATGGATATATCCAAGAAGAAGCAATAGCAAATGAATTAGCTGCGGAATTTTATCTGGCTTGTGGTAAAGAAAAAATTGCTCAACCTTATTTGATTGATGCTTACTACTGTTATACCCGTTGGGGTGCTAAAGTCAAAGTTGCCGATTTAGAAAAACGCCATCATCAGCTACTAGCTAAGGTGATTAATAATCAAATAAAAAATACACAAATTAACTCTTTTACCAGCCCAATCACGGTTGATGCTAATACCACAAATGTATCAGATGCTTTAGATTTAGAAACTGTGACTCAAGCATCTCTAGCAATTGCTTCGGAAATTCACTTAGATAAGCTATTGCAAAAGTTAATGCAGGTAATTATCGAGAATGTCGGTGCAGATAAATCTGCATTAATGTTGCAAGAGGATGATGAGTTGAGAATTGTGGTGCAGTGTCATAATCATCTATCATGCGAGATAAAATCAACATTAATAACAGAAAGTAAAAATATTCCCTTGAGTTTGATTAATTATGTTTTACATACCAGAGAAAATGTATTAATCAATGATGCGAGTACTGACAGACATTTTGCGGCTGATCCATATATCTTGCAAAATAAACCAAAGTCTATATTGTGTACACCCATCTTGAATCAAGGGCAATTAATTGGCATTATTTATTTAGAAAATACTTTAACGGTAGGTGTATTCACACCCGATAGACTACAAATCTTAAAGCTGTTAGTTTCCCAGGCGGCGATTTCTTTAGAAATTGCCCAGCTATATGCCAAGCTAGAAGAAAAAGTAGCCGCTAGGACTCAAGATTTAAATGAAAAAAATCTGCGGTTAGAACAAACTTTATATGAACTGAAATGCACGCAATCGCAACTCATCCAAACAGAAAAAATGTCGAGTTTAGGGCAGATGGTAGCTGGTGTAGCCCATGAAATTAATAATCCGGTGAATTTTATTTATGCGAATATTGAACCTGCAAGTGATTATGTTGATTCTTTACTAGAATTAATCGCTGCTTATCAGCAAGAATATCCTAATGTGACACCGAATCTAGAACAAATTATTACTGAAATTGATTTAGAATTTTTAATTGAAGATTTGCAAAAAATTCTATCTTCGATGAAGGTAGGTGCAGACCGGATTCGCAAGATTGTACTGGGTTTAAGAAATTTCTCGCGCTTGGATGAGGCTGATATGAAGCCTGTAGATATTCATGAAGGAATTGATAATAGTTTAATGTTGCTACAACCCCGGTTTAAGGGTAAGACTGAAACTAATGTAATTCAAGTTATTAAAAATTATGGTCAGTTGCCTTTAGTTAACTGCTATGCTTCGCAGATGAATCAAGTATTTATGAATATTCTCAGTAATGCGATTGATGCGTTACATGAGATGATTAAGGAGCGATCGCAGCTACCAACTGCACCTCAAATTACCATTACCACTCAAACTATCAATCACCATTGGGTGCGAATTTCTATTCAAGATAATGGCATAGGAATTAACGAAGCAGTTAAACCACGGATATTTGATCCATTCTTCACTACTAAACCAGTAGGTGGAGGTACAGGTATTGGGTTAACTACCAGCTATCAAATTGTTGTGGAACAGCATAAAGGTAAAATAGAGTGTATTTCGGAATCAGGAAAGGGTGCAGAGTTCATCTTGGAAATTCCAGTTAGATAAGACTTTATGTAAATTTCAGTGTTTTTTCTCTCAAAAATCCGAAAAACCATCAGTTAGATTTGAAGCGAATAGTAATCAAACTTCAGGACTGATTATGAACAGCTTTTATCAAGTACAAAATAAGTCTTTTGTTTTCATTTTAGCCACAGCTTCACTACTGTCTGGAATTGTAGGTATATCTTCATCTGCGAATGCTGCACAATTAGAATCTACTCCTGTTTCAACAGTTAATAGTCAGACAATTGCCCAAGCATCTAATTGTCCTAGTTATGCAGGTGGCGGCAGATTAGAAGCTTATTTTGAAACTAAGAATTTTCATATCTATATTTGTAACAAAAGAGGCAGTCTGTTTTACACCGGAATTTCTAAGTCAACTCGTAAAGCTATCCGTTCTCTACCTACTTCCTCCGAAGAAGGTGTAGGATATGTAGCTCGGAATAATAACTATGAATATGCAGTTAATGGCGCATCCCTGGAGATTCTCAAAAATAATCGGGTGATTCAAACAGAACGAGTTATTAGATATGTAAGCGGATACTAAAAGTCAATATGCAAATTTCTGGCGTAACAGCTTAGGATAGAGATCCAAGTTTAAACTCGTAAGTCTCTCCCTATGTCTGTTACGCCATCCATTTCTCAAGTTGACTCACCCACCACGGAAAAATTAGCAATTCCTCCCTTACTCGGTGCTTCGGTTAGCGAGTTAACTGCTTGGGTACAGCAGCAGGGACAGCCGGCTTACCGAGGGAAACAGTTACATGATTGGATTTATCATCAGCAAGTGCGATCGCTTGCTGATATTTCCGTTTTTCCCAAACAATGGCGTACAGAAATTGCAGATATCCCTATTGGTCGTTCTACCATCCATTACCGCAAAGTTGCCCCAGATGGTACAGTCAAATATCTACTGCAATTAGCTGATGGACAGATTATCGAAACTGTAGGTATTCCCGCCGATAAGCGATTAACTGTCTGTGTTTCTACCCAAGTGGGTTGTCCGATGGCTTGTGATTTCTGTGCGACTGGTAAAGGAGGCTATAAACGCAACCTCGCCCGTCACGAAATTGTTGATCAAGTATTAACTGTCCAAGAAGATTTTCAAGAACGAGTTAGCAATGTGGTGTTCATGGGTATGGGTGAACCGTTGCTAAATACAGATAATGTTTTAGCCGCCTTGACATCGTTAAATCAAGATGTGGGTATTGGACAACGGATGCTAACTGTTTCTACAGTGGGAATCCGCGATCGCATTCGTCAATTCGCCCAACATCATTTGCAAATTACCCTGGCGGTAAGTCTCCACGCCCCTAACCAAGCCCTCAGAGAACAACTCATTCCCAGCGCCCGCCCCTATCCTTTAGCAGATTTATTGGCGGAATGTCGGGAATATGTAGCAATTACAGGCCGCCGTATGACTTTTGAATATATCTTGCTGGCTGGTGTCAACGATTTACCAGAACAGGCCTTAGAACTAGCACAACGTCTGCGGGGCTTCCAAAGTCACGTTAACTTGATTCCCTACAACCCAATTCAAGAAGTGGATTATCAACGCCCCAGCCGCGATCGCATCCAAGCTTTTGTTAACATTCTTCAACAACAAAAAATTGCTGTAAGTGTACGTTATTCTCGCGGTTTAGAAGCTGATGCTGCTTGTGGACAGTTGAGAATGAGTAAAAAGTAAATTGAAGTGTTAAGTGATGAATTCTGAAGTATGAAATTAACTTAGCTCATACTTCATTTTTTTGCATTTTTACTTTTTATCTTTTACTTAACTGAATTCCAGGGGCGTAAGCTTCAATCACTTTACCAGTACGGGTGCAACTAATCATCAAGTAATCACAACTTGAGCATTGTGTCCGTGTTAATTCACTATCTGAAATGTAATAACGCTCTGCTTTACTACCACAATTTGGGCAGTAAATCTTGTATACTATCTGCATTTTTTAACCCCTGGAGATAACTAAATTTTTGTTTTTGAACTGTTAGTCTTAAATTCGATGTTTGGTTTAACCAAGCTAACAAATAGCCAGAAGATTTGTTGGTAATCTTAAGAAAAATTTTAGCTAATAAACCTTTACAATACTTTTATTGATTATCTTAATCTGTAGGTGATTTTATCATCTCACTTTAGATATATAAATTCACTTAGAACTGGTTTCTACTTAGAGATGAGATGATCCCTGCGATTAAAACTTTGAGAGAGCTTTATTTTACGTCATTTCAAATTTATTACATCATTACTTATGTATTCAAAAGTCAATCACCAAGGATTACTGTATATTTGGTAACAAAATCCTAATTTTAAACATTGCTTAATTTTTATGGATGAGATGATTAGTATCAAGTTAAGGAAAACAAAAAATGGTCAGGCGTGTATGTATTTGGAGTATCAAGGCAAGTGTAAAACCCAGGATAGACAAGCAATTGAGCAATTGTAAAAACCGTAAGTAACCATAAAACGCTCTTGTAATTACCCTAGCAACAGCGAAAACCCAACATACGGTTAATTTTTGTACCCTCCTGTGATCAACAATGAGGAAGCAAAGATTTTTGTTTGCAAGCACCCTCTCAAACTCCCTTGATAAATGCCTCACAGCCTTACTTATAAGTAGTTAAACATAATTAATTACACAAAGTCATTGCGAATGGAGCGAAGCGAAATGAAGCAATCGCAAGGGCTGGGATTGCTTCGCTTCGCTCGCAATGACTGTAATTAATTTTGCGTGGTTACTTACCAATTCACGAAATTACTAATACAAATCACTTCCTCTGCAACTCTGATTCCGGTCGCCGAGCGTTCGCGCAGCGTCTCCGTCAGGAGAAGTCGAGGCGCTGCTTTCATGTCTGTATCATTTTTAAAGTGAAATGGTATTAGACCATGCAGTAGTTGAGCGAAGCCGAAACTCAGTGACCATAAGGAATTGCTAAAAGGCTTGTGATAATTAGGTAGGCATAAATAAACCCAACTGTGTCAAGAAAAGTAAATAATCTTAACAACTTATTTCCTCCTACCTTCCCTGAACGATAATTTTTTTCACCTATCTACTTATTAATATTCTTTCTTTTGACTTTTGCCTTGTTGTACTATAGGAATCCGGTTTGATTTCTGAATTTATTTGTGTAGGTAGGGAATAGGGAATGGGGAGTCGGGAGTAGGAAAGAAGCCTGATCTGAATGTACTGATTTTTTTCAGAAATCAAATATCAGTCCTATAGTATCTTTTGTTCATATCTCCAATAGGATTGCTATACATGACCAATCATAAAGTTAAAATATTTTTATTATTTAATCTCTTGATACCTGTTGGTTTTTTTATTTTTGCTCTTACTTTTATGCCAATTAAGCAGGTATTTCAATTTGATAGCAGTGATGAAGGAATTGAATTAATTAAAGCTATTTTATATTTAGATTGCTTTTCAATGTATACACAAGTTTGGAATGACCAACCGCCTCTTTCAACAGTCATTTTAGGGTTTTGGTTGAACTTGTTTGGCAAATCAATTTATTCTGCACGGCTGTTAACTTTGACTTATGCCACAATGTTGGTATGGTCTTTCTCACAGACGCTACGGATATATTTTGGAAATTTACTGGCAATTATTGGCACTTTAATGTTAATAATTTCCTGCAATTTTCTGCGGTTGAGTGTTTCTGTGATGATTGGTTTACCTTCCTTAGCAATGGTCATGCTCTCAATTTTTATATTGAGTCTATATAAACAAAACTTTCCTCAGAAAAACTCTCAACTTCTAATTCTGCTATCAGGTGTACTTTTCGGACTTTCTTTACAAATCAAGTTATTTACTGCTTTTATTATTCCTTTAATCCTATTTGATATAATTATTTTTCAAGTTAATAAATACAATCGCCAGCAACTAAATTGGAAAGTATTGCTAACTCCTTTACTGTGGTTGGCAGCTTGTTTAATTGTTTCTCTCCTGATTGCGATCGCCTGGAATTCTCTCAATTATGAACAATTGCTGCAAGCTCGTTTATCTGAAAAAACAATCACAGCTTTTTTAGCCAAAAATAGTCAAATTCTCACCTTATCATTTCTTTTGCAAGATTTTGATTATTTACTTTTAGCTATTCTGGCAAGTACAGTGATCATTCAAAAAAAACAATGGAAAAATTCTTTCCCAGTTATTTGGCTTGTTATCAGTTTTATCGTTTTAATGAATCATCGACCAGTCTGGTATCACCACTACCTTTTAATGTCTATTCCCTTGACTTGGTTAGCCACCTATGGATTACAGCTATCACTAGATTTTTTCCGTCAAAATAAGTGGTACTCTAAATTTAAACTTGCTAATTTATCGCAAATTACCATTCCTTATTTAGCCGCAGTCTTGATTATTTTCGCAATTTTTGTCACTCCTATTAAATTAGGAGTCATTTTGGTAGAAAATCATAAATATTTAGAGCAGAATCAAAATCATATCCAACTCGTAGACATTCTCTTAAAACATAAAAAATATACTAACTGGCTGTTCACAGACTATCCAATTTATGCTTTTTATTCGGGCTTACCCGTGCCTCCAGAGATTGCTGTTTTGTCCCACATCAGGATAGAATCTAACAGCATAACGGCTGAACAACTGATCTCAGTTTTACAAATGTATCGTCCTGAGCAAGTTCTGTTATGTAAATCTCAAACTATTCAGCAATATTTAAGTAATTATCTTAATCAGAATTATGTCAAAAACTATAAAAATTCTCTATGTACTCACTTTTTATTAAAGGGAATACCATAGTTATAGCAGACTCGGTGTTTATGAGTTACAGCAACTGATTGAAAAAAGTAATGAATAATGAGTAAGGAATAATGAATAATGAGTAATGAGTAAAGAATTTACTTATTACTCACTACTTATTACTTAACTGTGTGACTATGAACGCATTTCGAGTAGGTGTTGCAGGCCCGGTGGGTTCGGGGAAGACAGCGTTAGTGGATGCTTTATGTAAGGCGTTGCGTGAGCAGTATCATCTTGCTGTGGTGACGAATGATATTTATACTCAGGAGGATGCACAGTTTTTGGTGCGTTCTCAGGCTTTAGCAAGCGATCGCATTTTGGGTGTAGAAACTGGTGGCTGTCCCCACACGGCGATTAGGGAAGATGCTTCAATGAATTTAGCGGCAATTGAACAGTTAGAAGAACGTTTTCATAATTTAGATTTAGTCTTTTTAGAAAGTGGTGGTGATAATTTAGCTGCTACCTTTAGTCCAGAATTAGTCGATTTAACTATCTATGTGATTGATGTCGCTGCTGGCGATAAAATTCCCCGCAAAGGTGGCCCAGGAATTACCAAATCTGATTTATTAGTGATTAATAAAACTGACCTTGCGCCTTATGTCGGTGCAGATTTAAATGTGATGGAACGCGATGCAAAAAGAATGCGCGGTGATAAACCTTTTATTTTTACTAATTTAAAAACCCAATCAGGATTAACAGAGGTAATTAACTTCGTCTGTAAATATCTGGTTTAAAAATTTTACTTTTTGTATTTCTCAGTAACAGAATTTGCTAAACTCCAACTTTGGCGCAGAAAGAATAAACTGAAGTATTGGGAATTTTCGGAGGAGTTTCAGGGTGGCTTTTGATGAACGTGTAGTAACAGAACAAATTCATCCACAAGATATTTCTTGGCCATTCTGGCCGATTGTGCCACTTTACCCATATAGCAGGCGGCGGACAATTCGCAAAGAAATCATCAAAGACTCCATCTGGACTTTTGACCAATTGCAAGGCATTTTTTATGTTGTTGTGCCGATTCGGATGACAGTTGTCAAGTTAGATGCGGGTGGTTTATTGGTTTATGCACCTGTCGCACCGACAAAAGAATGTCTGCAACTGATACAGGAGTTAGTTGCAGAACATGGTGATGTGAAATATATTATCTTGCCAACTATTTCTGGCATTGAACATAAGGTTTTCGTCGGCCCCTTCGCCAGATGTTTTCCCAATGCACAGGTATTTGTCGCCCCAAATCAATGGAGTTTCCCGCTAAATTTACCATTGAGTTGGTTGGGTTTACCAGGAAAACGTACTCAAGTCTTGCCAGAAGATAGCAGTCAAGCGCCTTTTGGTGATGAATTTGACTATACAATTTTGAAAACGATTGATTTAGGCCCAGGTAAATTTACAGAAGTAGCATTTCTACACAAGCGATCGCACACTTTATTAGTCACAGATGCAGTAGTATCTATACCAGAAGAACCTCCTGCGATCGTTCAACTCGACCCTTATCCCTTACTCTTCCACGCTAAAGAAAAAGGTTCTGATGTGGTTGCTGATAATCAAGCCAACCGCCGCAAAGGATGGCAACGCATCACTTTATTTGCTTTATACTTTCAACCCAGTGTTTTAGATGTACCCGCCTGGGGTGAAGTCTTCCGCGATGCCCTCAAAGCCCCAGAACGTTCCCGCAAAGCTTATTTTGGTTTATTTCCCTTTAAATGGCAAAATAATTGGCAAAGGTCATTTCACGCCTTACGTGGCGATGGACGTTTATTTGTCGCACCAGTTTTGCAAACTCTCATCCTCAACCGCGCACCCAGAGAAACAATTGATTGGGCTGATAAAGTTGCTAGTTGGGATTTTCAGTGGATTATTCCCTGCCATTTTGATGCACCAATTAAAGCCCAACCACAACAATTTCGCCAAGCATTCTCTTTTTTAGAAAAGCAACCAGTTGCAAGTGCAGGTTTGTTTAACAGTAGTAGTTATCCTTTACCAGAGGATGATTTCAAAATTCTCCGCGATATTGATGCAGGTTTAAATCAAACTGGTATTGTCCCCCCGGCGAAGGAGAAAATTTGAAGTGTGCTTGGTTATTGGAGATAAAGGGGACAAGGGAAGGGAGACAAGGGAGTAATGTTTCTACCTTGTCTACCTTGTCTAATCAAACTCAGCACTCAGTACTTTCCCATCAAAAGCAAATGCGATTACGCCCGTTTTTCTTGGCTTCTCTCAGTTTATCGCTGGCACGCTGTAAAAAAGAGACAAGTTTATCTTCTGCTATGAGTTCGACAACACCAATACTGGTAGTGAGGTGGAATTGTTGACCATTGTAGGCTGTAATAACTTCTGCACTGAGGGCGAGGCGAATTCGTTCTGCTATCTGACATCCTGTATTCAGGTCAGTGTTAGACATAACAATACAAAATTCCTCTCCACCGTAGCGTGTCACCCAATCTCCGGCTCTGATATGGGTTTGAAATACTTGTGCGGCAGTTTTTAAAGCTTGATCACCTGTAGGAAAACCGTAGGTGCGATTGATTGCACCGAAATAATCTAAATCTAAAAGTAAGATTGTGAGTTGTTGCTGATATTTATGAGCTTTTTCGATTTCACGCGCCAGTAACCTATCCAGATAGCGACGATTAAACACCTCCGTTAAACCATCGAGTTCGGCCTCGACGCGGTATTTATTAGCTAATCGACTGGCTTTCAGCACCATTTCACTAATCATCCGTTCTGCGGTGACACGAATGCGATGCTCAAAATCAGTTATCAGTTTATCTTGTCCTGAAGCATCGGCGATCGCATCAAATTCTTCAGATGTGACAACTTGATTACGCCCTTTTTGCTTGGCTGCATATATACATTGATTAATTTCTTGCCATAATTGCTCAATCGAGGTGTGTCCTAACATCGAAATCACACCAAAGGACGCAGTGAGGCGCACCGACGACATCGCATTGAGCTTAAATTCATGAGTTTCGATTTGGGTTCTGAGAAACTCTGCAAAGGCCTTCCCTTGCTCAATACTTCCACGCATACAAATAGCAAATTTATCCCCGCCTGTCCGCGCCACAATTCCTGCGCCTAGTGAGTACTTTTGCAGAATTTGTCCAATCTCTTGTAATATCTGATCTCCTGTTATGTGACCGTAGCGATCGTTAATAAACTTAAAACGGTCAATATCTAAATAAATCAAAGATATTTGTTCGATATCTTCATTAGAAGTTAAAAGATTGATAGCATAATCATTAAATTTCCGAAAATTAGCAATTCCTGTCAATTTATCGAGATTAAATAAATGCTTTTGTTGATTGTGCCAAAAACTGCGCTGTAAACGTAGACAAATTTGCTGATTAATTGCATCATATTGACAGGTTTCATCTTCTGCTTCTAACCAAGTAAGCACAGCAGATTCTTGCTCAATCGTCTCTACTAATAATACTGTTGGTTTCCCAACAGTATTATATAAATCTCTAACTTTCTCTATACTTGCAACAACTCTGAAGTCGAGTACAATAATGTCAAAATCCTGCTCAAATAAGCTGGAGATATCAACCGTAATCCACTCAAAATTGAGGCGCGTATTTGTTGGTTGAGGTAAATCTAGTGAACTACACCAAGCAACTCGAATTGCTTTCGTTTGTTCATTCATTCATTTTAAACTTTAGTAACCGATAACAGTATGTAGTTAACTTAAAGTTTAACAAGTAAATCCAACTATGACTATTTATCCTAGTTATCAAATATTGACGATAAACCAGTATTGACCTGTGAAAATATATGTAGACTTGGCATTGTCACCTCAATGCAGATTTGCTGATTACTGCACTAAAAAATCAAGTTATTTAAGCTGAAGTTACTAGCGATGAAGTTGCTGACTGTGACTAAAGTGCTAAAAATTGAGTTGCCATTTAAGCCATCAATATCAATTTGAATCAAAGTACTTGACCCAGATTGTATGCCCCGAATGTAACCATCAGCAATGGGATTAATACCCGTATAATTCAAATGAGTCAAGAGAGTTTGTACTACTAAAAAATCCTCGGTGCTGCTGAAATCAGTAATAGTGTCAATACCCTCACCTAGACTGGAAAAAACAAATTTATCACTATCCGTACCACCCGTTAGGCGATCGCTACCCGCACCACCAACCAATGTATCATTACCATTACCACCAACCAGGCTATCATTACCATTACCACCAACTAGGCTATCATTGCCATCTCCGCCATTCAGGGTGTCGTTACCTGCGTCTCCTATTAGTTTGTCATCATTATCGCCACCCAACAGTTGATTATCCGCTTTGTTCACAGTGATGGTGTTTTTCAAAGCATTTCCCGTACCATTAATCCCGCTAGTACCAGTTAAGACCAAATTTTCTAAGTTATCGCTGAGTTTCCAATTCACAGTCGTGCGGACTGTATCTGTACCTTCATTCAATAGTTCGATAATTTGGTCATTGCTGCTATCCACGTAGTAACTATCATTATCAGCGCCGCCAATTAAGATATCATCGCCACTCCCCCCGTTTAAGGTATCCTTGCCAGCACCACCATCTAAGGTGTCATTCCCAGCATTGCCCATTAGCTTATTATTTGCACTATTACCTTTGAGAATGTTATTACCCGCGTTACCAGTACCGTTAATTTGAGATGTTCCTGTCAGAGTGAGGTTTTCAACGTTGGTTGGTAAGGTAGTCGTAACACTACTCAGACTAAGAGTTGGGACATCAACAATAGGTACACCAACATCTTTTAATATGGCAACATTAAGTGAAGAGATACTATAGCGAAATCCTCGATAAAATTTGACACCATTCATTAAGTCTCTAACCAGATTAACTCCTGGTCTAGAACCATCATTTCCCACATGAGTGATGTTACCAAAAGTCAAGGGTACAGGAGAGCCGTAAACACTAGTCGCTTGTTTTCCTACAAAGAAAAAATTGCTGCCATCAAAAATAATTTTTTCATCGAATGTAGATTGATAATTACCTGAGAGTGTGCCATCAAAATTATCTTTCCAGGCATTGAAGCCAAAGACATGACCAAATTCATGGAGTAATAAAGAAACGGCATCTGTTTTATTAATGGGTACAGCCGTAGTTCGTGCTACTGGTTTGGGGTCAAACCACAGTTCATTAACTAGATAATCAGGATTAAAGTTAAATTCAATGTCAGGCGTAGCACCATTAGGATCAACTCCGGTGCGAATTTCTGATACTGCACCTGGTTCATATACTGACAAAGTGCCTTTCTTATACACAAAAGATGAAGTTAAACTTCTGCCTGTCGCTGTGGGATTTGGATTAGAAAAATTAACAACAATTTCTAAATCAGCATTACCTGTAATATACTTGTCCCAACTAGACCCAGCCGCTAATATATGAGACTTGATAGCGGAGTAATAGGCAGAAAATTTTCCTGATGGATCATTAAAGGTAATATTAAAATGTAGTGCATCTGGATCTGATTTTTCAACAGCAGTTAATTGATTTTGTGTCAGCCCCAGGGCATGATTGAATAAGTCACTCATAAATACGCTTGGTTATGTAGGCTGAAAATTGATGATTTTACAATTTGAACAAATTATAAAAAATATTGATAATTTATCAGGTTATATTTCGGGATTGATAAATCAGAATAAATCGGTTAATTCTTCACAAAAAAACCTGAGTTTAAATGTTGATATTTTAAATTTGAAATGAAATTTAATTTTTGGACAAAACAATTAATATATTACATTAGTTAATTGAATATCAACAATTGGTAAATTTAAGTAAGTAGAGCAAAAATAGATTTATATGTACTTAAACAAATACTGAGAAAATCAAATTTTCACGTTATTTTTTTAATCAAGTAAACATATTATTTTTACTATATTTTTGCATTTCAGATAAAAAGTACAGTGTATGGGGTATGAAGGAGAATCCCCCAAATTTTGATAATTATACCAATTTGAAAAATGATTGCGACAAATGGGTTACTGAAAAACTCACCAGTAAGCTACCAGGGAAGGGGAGCAAGATTCAAAGCCTCTCTCCGTTTCGGGGAGAGGTTTGGAGAGGGGTTTCAAGAATAAGTCGCACATCGCGTTATATATTAAAAACATCCAGGCGCAGGAAAAAATAATCAATCCACAATCTCAGTATAATTCCCACTAAGAAGGGTACAGCAATGCTGTACCCTCTTAGTTTAAAAGTTGTATTTCAAAAGTTTTTGTATTACGGCAACATTAATGCTTTTGTAAAAGTGCTGACAAGGAATTTTCTTTGCGAATATCCATCAAGTCTGCGAGTGATTCTTTACCTTTACCCAGGCGGTATTTTTGTGCTGGTGGTAGAACTTCAACCAAGGTTTTGCTTTTGACTTTGAGTGGTTGCAAAGATGCAAACACTGGTAAATTTCGGGATGTTTGCGAAGCTGGTTTTAGAGCTTTTAGGCGACTGGAGGCAGATTTAGGAAATTTCTGAGCTTGGCTGGGGTTACACAAGCGAAAAATGAGATAGCAACCACTACCACAACTGAGTGCGATCGCCATTACCATCCATAAAGGTAGAGGATTGCTATGTTCAATCGTAATTGGCTCTTCTACAATTACTGGGATGGGTTCTGACTCTGCCTGTTTCCTATGATCTACATAACTGAGGCTATAAAATGCCACAGTCGCCGTACCCACAACCATTGTAAAAACTCCACATAACAGCACCAGTGGATGCTGTGTCAGTAAAGCCATCAGCATGTTTGAGCGACCTTTGGAACCCAATTTAGTCTTCGCTAATTCTAGATTGGGTTCTATCAGTTGGGGTGGCTCATGGTTGAAATTTTGACGATTTTCCATGATCACTTTGAGATTTATACCCGTTCAGACCCATGATTATACTTAAGGGGTAAGTTATCAAGTATCCATAGCCAGATTTTGGCATAAACTAGCCCCTGACTTCATCATTAGCAACTAAATCTCATCTTTTCTTTAAAATCGATACTGCTGGCAAATTGATCAACAACCCAGAATTAACTCTCAACTATTTTTTCTGCCATTTACGGATTGCTTCTTGAGCATCTTCATACACAGATGTCTCTTCTGGGACTAAAGTTGCGGTGGTGATGGCGGACTTGAGATCACCCTCAGCAGCACGAGTTTTTGCTAAGTCTAAGATTTTTTCGCTCCATTTATTAATTGATTTTTGAGCTAAATCAAATCCTGGTTGACCTTGGGGAACGCGCTTGGCTACTTCAATGGCGCGATTATATGTAGAGGCTTGTCCTGGCTTAATTAAGGCATTAGCCGCATCTAATAAAGTTTTGTTAGCGAGATATTGCTTGGCTTCTTGTCGCCACTGTTTAATTACTGTTTGGGCTTGGGGATAAAGGGAGCTTTCTTTACTGATTAGTTGTGCGGCAGCGATCGCATTAGTATATTGTCTTTGCTTGGCACGACCCTCGGCTAAATTAAGGATCATGTTACTCCAAATATTGATATTTTCTTGGGCTTGTTCGTAAAGCGGCTCACCTGGCGGAATTTTTCTCGCAGTGGCGATCGCTAAACTCAAATCACTGGCTTGAGTTTGTCTAAGAGACATTTTCGCCAAGTCTAATACAGCTTGATTGCGGTTCTTCGACTCAGAAAGGGAAGCTATTTGAGCAGCAGACTGATTTTTTGCAGGAACTACTTGTTCATGTTCATGGGACTTTGCCGATAAAGCTTCTCGACCCGCCACGAACTTTTCTTGATTGCGGAGAAAGACCACTGTTACTACAGCAGCTATTAACATCATGCCACCGCCCCAAAAGAAAAATTGTTGCCACCATAAGGTATTGGCCTTTTTCTGAGGTAAACGTGAGATGTAAGGTTGGGCAACATCGGGAATAAATCTCCCCGCACTTGTTTCTGAAGCAGGGATCGCTAATTGCCCTTGCTGGTTGTTATATTCTTCGTTGGCAATTAAGTCGGGTGATGGAGAAAGTTGTGGTTCTCCTAAACTGAAACTGGGAAACTTCAAATCTGGTAATCTGGCAGCAACAGCCGACTGTAAAACCGATGCTTCTCCCCAAATCCCAATATGCGGCGAATTTACGGGATTTTTGGTTGATGTTGGCGCTAATGGGGGAGCAGCCAAAGCCACAGCAAAGTTTTCTTCTGAAAAAATACTACCCTCAACTTCAGATGTCTCTAATTCATGGGGTGCGGCTTCAGTTGGTTCCAGTGTGCTGGGAACTTCTGTAACTGGATGATTCACCTCTGACTGTGGCAAGATGACAAACGGTTTAGCAGGTACTATCGCTACTGGATTTTGAGTTGGTCGCCAATAGTGTTGGCATAATTCTGGCGTGAACACATTTAAATAGCTGTTTAAATCTGCCAAACTGCTGCCATGACCAGAACGTAACGCAGCTAACAAAGCCGCAGTAAAAAATCCGTAACCTAGCTCACTGCTTTCACGAGAAAATTGTTCTGGTTCGCAAGACAGAATCGTTGCTAATTGTAATTCTTGCGCTATTTCAATGGTTTCTTGTCCAACGGTTGCATCTGCTTGCGTACTGGAAGCCCGGTTAATATCAAGCAGCACTACAGCATTTAGTTCAGCTATGTGGAGGCTGTGCAAGAGCGATCGCATTTCGATGGCGGTTTCCTGCATTAACTCAGGATTACCTTCCACTGGCATCAAGTAATCTTGGCTTGTATGGTTAACACCATAACCACTAAAGAAAAACCACAGATAATCCCCCGGTTGCCAACAAGCCGCAGCCAAGTCTTCTATCAACAGCAAAATATTTTCTTTTGTGGGATAGGTAGACCTATCCCCAATTGGTGGTGAAGTATCTGTCATTAGTAGACAGCGTTGGGGAGAAAAACCTGCTTCTTGAACCAAAAAATCTTTTAGCGCCTCGGCATCGGCTTGGGCGCAACGTAAAGGTTGAAAAAATTGATATTGATTGATGCCGATCGCGATCGCCCAGTGATTTGCCATCCCGCTATTTGTAGGTTGTGGTTGACCGTGCCAATTTTAGATTTTGAATTTTGGATTGTTTTTTAGTTCAAGTTTTAATGCTTGTCCGCTAAACAAATTGAAAAGACGCTCGATAGCGTAGCCATCATCAATTTAAAATCGCAAATCTAAAATCCAAAATTGGTTGACTTGCCTAAAATTGCGGTTGGCTTTGCCGAAAGAACAAAGCTAACCTATGTCTTATAGTCTCGGAATTTCTCATGAAATCCCAAAGACTAAGTAATTTTTATTGCCTTTAATTTCAGTAAAAATTCTCAGACAATTCAATTACAGGCCATTAATTAGTAAGGAGCTTTCAGGTTATGACCAAGAATGTTGCTAACCAACAATCATCGATCATTTCCTTTTTATTTATTAGCCAAGTTATCAAACAAATCCGGATATTTCCATTAATATTTTTGCTCTTTTCTAGCCTACCTGTATGGATTGTGGCAGAAGTAATTTCACCACAGATGGTAAGAGCTTACACAGCTAGAGTTGATTTAATTATTGATAGATTACCTGATGAAAACTATGAAACCACACTGCGGAGAGCCGAAGCCACAGCCAGAGCCGCCGCACAACGCAGTTTTGACCAAGATATATTAGCTACAGATGTATCGATTATTGTCTCCGTACAGAGCTACGGTGCGATCGCACCAATTTTAGCTTTAGAAGTCAGCCGTCCCCAATGGCGTTCCCGTCCTGATGCTCAACTTTGGGCGACTTACTTTAAAACCGCGCGATCGCTATTATTCTTTGAACAAACCCCAAGCAACCCCGTCAATATCCCTCCCATCACCACCGTTGCACCAGCAACCACCACACCGTAAGTTAAAAGTGCTGAGTGCTGAGTAATTAGTGCTGTACACTGAGCGTTCGCGCAGCGTCTCCAACAGAAGAAGTCGAAGTGTAAGTGCTGAGTAAAAATACTAGCCCCTAGCCTCTCACCTCTAGCCCCTTACTTGTAAATTACAGGTAGACCATTGCAGATGCAAAGAGATGGCTTAGAATAGAAAGGTTGTCAAAAATTGCGATATCCGCTACTATGGCTGTCCCTAAGAAGAAAACATCTAAATCTAAACGCGATAAACGTCGAGCTACTTGGAGACATAAAGCTGCTGTTGAAGCTCAAAAAGCTTTGTCTCTCGGCAAGTCTATTTTGACTGGACGTTCTACATTTGTCTATCCTGCTGCTGAAGAAGAGGAAGAAGAATCATAATTTCCGATTAGGAAAAACCCTAGCATCACCGAAGATTTGAGCGGTGACTTCTACCGCTCAGGCTTTTTGGTATTTGAGCAAAAGTTTTTCCGAAATTTCTTCTACTTATTAATAGTTTATGCCTGTTGTGCAGCAAGTAATCGGATACATAAAAAATCGGTAATGAATAATTTGGAAAATCCATTATCCATTACCTATTACCCATGACTGATGATCAGATAATCATAATCACACAGTAAATTATCTGGATATCCTAATGATGTAGGTGTTCAGCAAAATTAATATTTCTTCTCTGTCTGAGTCTAGTTGTTTATGCTCAGGCTCTCTGCCACACTCACAATCAGGTTTAGTTCATCATCTCGAAATAGCCAAGTGTTTCAATTAACCTAATTTTGCTGAGAATATGTTAGGCAAGTTTTTTCAAAAACCAGATAAAGAACAGGGTGAACGTGTCCCGCCTGGACAGCACCTCGCCAAAGGTTTCCCTGTACTAACTTATGGTGCAACACCCAAAGTCAATATCGAAGAGTGGGAATTTCGCGTTTGGGGTGCGGCTAAACCTGCTGTTTTCACTTTGTCGGACTTTATGGCGCTACCACAGCACGAATTTACAGCAGATTTTCACTGTGTTACCCGTTGGTCAAAACTGGATGTCAAGTGGACTGGCATTAAGGTAACAGATTTTATGAATTTGATAGAGGTAGAAAAAGAAGCCGCCCACATCATGGAACATTGCTATGGTGGCTACACTACTAATATCGCCATTGAAGATTTTGTCCGGGAAGAAAATTTCTTTGCTGTTCAACTGTTTGGAGAACCATTACCCGCAGAACATGGTGGCCCCTTACGGTTAGTTGTTCCCCATCTCTACGCTTGGAAAAGTGCCAAGTGGATTAATGGTTTAGAATTTCTCAAGAAAGAAGAACTAGGTTTTTGGGAACGCAACGGTTATCATCGCCGGGGCGAACCTTGGGCGGAAGAACGCTATAGCAGTAGTTTTTGATTTGAAGATTTTGTTGAGTGAGAGACGTTGCAATGCAACGTCTCTCAATTTTTACCATACTTCAGTACAGAGTCCTAATAAGAAAAAGATTACTCAGCACTCAGCACTCAGCACTCAGCACTTTTCACTTAATTAATCGCTTCACAAAGCCTAATTTGTCTTGATATGGGGCATAACGCCATTTTAAATCTAGCCAGAAGGAGTTATGCAGCACGCTTTTATGGTGGGAAAAGGTATCAAAACCCGCTTTACCATGATAGTTACCAATACCACTATCACCTACGCCACCGAAGGGTAAAGATGAAACACCAAGGTGCATTACTGTGTCATTCAGACAAACGCCACCAGAAGAAGTTTCTTGTAAAACTCGTTGTTGCAGATTTTTGTTTTGTGAAAACAGGTATAAAGCTAAGGGTTTTGGCTTGGAATTAATTAAGGCGATCGCTTCTGTAATATCTGTATATTCAATTACAGGTAAAATTGGGCCAAAAATTTCTTCCTGCATTACAGGATCTGTTAAGGAGACTTGATCAATAATTGTTGGGGCAATATAGCGTTCTTCTAATTTGCTTTCGCCACCAGCCACAATTTCACCTTTATCAAGCAGTTTAATTAACCTTTCACAGTGTTTTTGACTGATAATTCTGGCATAATCAGCACTATTGTATGGGTTTTCGCCATAAAATTCTGTGAGAGTTTTTTTCAAGCCATTGATGAAATCTGGCTTAATTTTTTTATCAACTAAAAGATAATCTGGGGCAACACAAGTTTGTCCAGCATTAATAAATTTACCCCAAGTAATCCGTCTAACAGTATGCTCTAAATTAATCTCAGCATCAACAATACAAGGGCTTTTGCCGCCTAATTCTAAAGTCACTGATGTGAGATGTTTTGCTGCTGCTTCCATCACAATTTTGCCCACAGCCGTACCACCAGTAAAAAAGATATGGTCAAATTTTTCTGCCAATAGCTTTTGACTGGCTTCTACACCACCTTCCACCACAGTAATAAACTCTGGTGCAAAATATTTAGCCATTATTTTGGTTAACAAACTAGAGGTAGCGGGGGCAAGTTCTGAAGGCTTGATAATGGCGCAATTACCTGCGGCGATCGCACCGACTAAGGGGGCAATAATTAAATTAAAGGGATAATTCCAAGGGCCAATAATTAAAACAACTCCTAAAGGTTCAGCATAAATTTTAGCTGAATAAGAAAAAAAATCGATTGGCACTGCTGCTTTTTGTGGTTTAGCCCAAGAGTGCAAATGTTTAATGGCATAATCGATTTCTTTGGTAATACCAATTTCTGTGATGTAAGACTCAAATTCGGGTTTCTGAAAATCTGCTTTTAAAGCTTGTACAATATCAGCTTCGTTATCAATTATTGCTTGTTTGAGAGTTCGGAGTTTTTCTAGGCGAAAAGCTATATCTTTTGTTTTACCAGTTTGAAAAAATTGACGTTGCTGCTTAATCAGTTCAGAAATTTTAGATAATTCAGCAGTAATCATGATGTTATCCTCTAATATTTGATCGAGAGGGTGAGATACCCAGCTTATTTAAGAATTCGGGTATCTTGATATTCACAAATGATTTAGGACTGCTATGGATCATACTTGATCAATTTATTATTTCTTCAAGGTTTAAGGGGTAAACGGACAATAAATTCGCTACCTTTACCTAATACAGAATTAACAGAAATCTGCCCTTGATGTGCCTCGACAATTCGGCGAGATAAATACAGTCCTAAGCCACTACCGGAACTCTTGTGGCTACCTTGACGAAATCTTTGAAACAATGTTGTTTGTTCTTCGGGCGAAATACCCGAACCTGTATCAGCTACCACAATATCAATATAGTCATTCCCAGAGATAGATGACGTGTTTCCCCAGGAGGAAATCTCTGGATTTTGATCTGCGGGGGAGAGGCGCACTGCTATATAGCCAGATTCAGTAAATTTAATGGCATTACCTATAAGGTTAGTTAACAGGCGGTGCAGTTCTAAGCGATCGCCCATAATATTACTATTAGTTAATTCCTCGGCATATTTTTGTTCGATAGTCAGTGCTTTAGCTGCGGCTAAAGGTGCGAGTTCTCCAACTACTTCGGCAATTAATAGCTTTAAATCAACAGATTGAAACGCTAGGGTTTTGCGTCCGGCTTCAAATCGATACACTTCTAATAAAGTATTTACCATCGAGAGCAAGTTGGCATTGCTACGCGCCATGATGGTGAGTACTTCTCGCATTTGCGATGACAATTCACCCAAAGCACCTTGCTCAAATAACATTAACATCCGATCAGCCGCGACTAAGGGCGTACGCAAGTCATGGGTGAGTCGAGAAACAAAGTCTTCTCTCTGACGAGCAATTTCATCACGCTCATCCATACTATGCTTGAGTCGTAATAGCGATCGCACTCTGGCAAGTAATTCATCTACCGTCACTGGTTTACGAATAAAATCATCAGCGCCCAAATCTAATCCGTGTGCAACGTTGGGTGCATCGTGGGCTGTGATTAACAAAATAGGAATATATTGCTGCAAGTTCATCTCTCCACGAATGCGCCTGGTAACTTCATAACCATCCATTCCTGGCATCATTAAATCCAGCAATACCAAGTCACAAGGAGATGCTTCTAGTTGGGCTAAAGCAACAAAACCGTTTTCTGCGGTGCTAACCGTATAACTTTCTTCTTCTAGTATGGTTTTAATTAAAAAAACATTATCTGGTGAATCATCGACCACCAAAATTTTGTCAGGGCGCGGCGATAGTGAACTCATGTGTGGGGCAGATTTTTGGTAGATGTGAGTTTTTGAGCAAAACTGCTATATTGCTACCACTTTTTACTGATTTGTTTTTTAGCTTACATTCCGCCATTGAAAGTGGCACAATCAACAATTTTAGTTTAATTGTAGAAAATTAAAAGTCAGCCCTATCAATACTTATAGCTTGAGAAATGGCGATCGCTTCATTTCACGCCAACCTCTACAAGCAGATTTTTATTCTCCTTCTCAGATAATTAGCATCTATAGCAGTAGCCAAATTGCTTAGGACATCGATAAATAATCAAACTTAGACATCACAAAGCTTTTAACCCTGTCACCTGCTATATCTATAGAATCTAGGGTTAATGATTATAGCTGACCAAAAGTTAGTCTTTTAATTCCTCCAACGCAACGATAAAACCTCTGATGCAGTTTCCATAACAGAGTATGGCGAAAGAAATAGGTTATTTCGTTTACATTTTTTAATAAAAATTATTTAAGGGTAATAATTTTAGGATTCTAAGAAAGTTGGGTTTACAATTTTCCCCTTATTTTCATGGTTTAAATACTAAGTCTCTTATCCAGCAGGCTTTGTAGAGTCTTGACTACATCTTGATTAATTTAAGTCAGATTTGTAAAGAAATATAAAGCCGTGTTTCTAGAAAATTTATCCCCAAAATTCACAGCCAATTCAAACAGCTATAACTCATGAATATCAAGGCTTTGGATGCCTTGAAAGGCTGCCATAAATTCAACTTAAAACTTTACATTTACGCGAGTAAATAGCAGAAAAATATTACAGAATATGAAGCGAAACATCCAATTAAAGTAAATTCATGTAGACTTATTTCAACAGGCATTAAAAAAATTTGTCTGTTCAATATTTAACTAAACATTGCACTTATAAAACAATGACCACAACCTTACAACAGCGTTCTAACGCTAACGTATGGGAGCGGTTCTGCAATTGGATCACCAGCACCGAAAACCGTATTTATGTCGGTTGGTTCGGTGTATTAATGATTCCTACATTGCTGGCTGCAACCACCTGCTTCGTAATCGCCTTCATCGCCGCACCCCCCGTAGACATCGATGGTATCCGTGAACCAGTTGCTGGTTCTTTGATCTACGGAAACAACATCATCTCTGGTGCAGTTGTTCCTTCTTCTAACGCGATCGGTTTGCACTTCTACCCAATCTGGGAAGCAGCTTCCTTAGATGAGTGGTTGTACAACGGTGGCCCATACCAATTGGTAATTTTCCACTTCCTGATCGGATGTGCTTGCTACATGGGTCGTCAGTGGGAATTGTCTTACCGCTTGGGTATGCGTCCTTGGATCTGCGTAGCTTACTCTGCTCCTTTGGCTTCTGCTACCGCAGTATTCTTGATCTACCCCATCGGTCAAGGTTCCTTCTCTGATGGTATGCCTTTGGGTATCTCCGGTACCTTCAACTTCATGATCGTGTTCCAAGCAGAACACAATATCCTGATGCACCCCTTCCACATGCTCGGTGTGGCTGGTGTATTCGGCGGTTCTTTGTTCTCTGCAATGCACGGTTCTTTGGTAACTTCTTCCTTGGTTCGTGAAACAACCGAAACCGAATCTCAAAACTACGGTTACAAATTCGGTCAAGAAGAAGAAACCTATAACATCGTTGCAGCACACGGTTACTTCGGTCGCTTAATCTTCCAATATGCGTCCTTCAACAATAGCCGTTCCTTGCACTTCTTCTTAGCTGCTTGGCCTGTAGTTGGTATCTGGTTTACCGCTTTAGGTATCAGCACAATGGCGTTCAACTTGAACGGTTTCAACTTCAACCAATCCGTGATTGACTCCCAAGGTCGCGTTATCAACACCTGGGCTGACATCATCAACCGCGCTAACTTGGGTATGGAAGTAATGCACGAGCGTAATGCTCACAACTTCCCCTTAGACTTAGCTGCTGGTGAAGTTACTCCCGTTGCTTTGAATGCTCCTGCAATCAACGGTTAATTTTCTAGAGATTGTCTCTAAATAATTAATAAAAACGCTCTCCTTTTTAGGGGGGCGTTTTTGTTTGCGTTGATTGGGATTATCTTAGCTTTCGGTTATCATAGCTACAATGTGAATATTGAAATCAATGGCTGAAACTGGCAGAATCAGGGTTGCTAAAGATAAAGCAGATTTAGTAAAAGCGTTAACATCTTCCGATGGTGGTACTGGGCCTTTTCAAACATTTGCTGATGTGATTGTATTTGCAGCAGCCTTGGGTGCAAAGCATAAAAAGCGCGTACCTTTAGGCGAAATTTCTAAACGCGAACCATCACCTATTCCGCAAGAGCAGTTTATTATCAGGGGATATGATACTGTAATTAACTTACTAGCAATTGTTGAAACTCAGGAAATCAATATTCTTGCCTTTAATGAGGCAAACAATAATGAGACGCGCAATTATATTTTTGAAGAGTATGCTAATGGCGGACTTGAAATATTACAAATAGAAATGAGAGGAGCAGTAGATTATTCAGAAAGAATTTTATTATTTCTTAGTTCTGAACGATTTCAGGATAATTATGAAGAAGAGTTTGATTTAAGTAAATTTATATAATTTTAATCTGCTAGTTACTAATAAAAATGAATAAAAATTTAGATTATTATTGTAATTGCTTTTCACAATTAAAAGTATATAAAACTCATAAGAAAGGTGATGCACTTAATAAACCAGTGTTATTACTTTCTATCATAGAGTTAATCTCACGAGAGATAATAAAAGACAATCATATTATTATTTCTGATATTCTAATTGAAACATTTAAAAAATACTGGCAATTAACGACTAGTAACTCATTTAAAGGTAGTGATTTTGCACTTCCTTTTTTTCACCTAAAAAATGATAAATGTAGATTTTGGCATCTCAAGTATAGTTCTGAATATGGTGGAGGTCGTCCTCAAAGCATTCCTAAACTGAGAGAAGATATTGATTATGCGTATTTAGATGATGAGTTGTTTAACTTAATACAAGATGATAGTGCCAGAATAGAATTAATTGATGCAATAATGTCAAGTTGGTTTTCCTATGAGGAAAATATCATAGAAGACCTTGTAAAAATCAACCAGAATTTTCAAAATAAAACATCTGAAGAGGAAGTTTTAAGCAAAGATTTACAAAATTTAGATGCTGCGGCTAAAACTAATCCTCAATGGAGACTAAAAACGACATTAATTAGAAACGCCTTTTTTAGAAAAGCAATTGTTCATATATATGATTCTAAATGTGCTTTTTGTGGACTGCGAGTCATTAAAGCTACAAATCAAAACATTGTAGATGGCGCACATATCAAACCATTTGCCCAATTTTATGACAGCAGAATCCATAATGGTATTGCTCTTTGTAAAAATCACCACTGGGCTTTTGACCGTGGTTGGTTTACTGCTGATGAACAATATAAAATTATTGTAAGTAGGGGATTAGAAGAAATCTCTCCCCATACTAAACCTATGAAAGACTTTCACGGTGAAAGGCTGCTGTTACCAAATAAAGAGCAATACTTTCCAGAACTAGAAGCCTTACAATGGCATCGTCAAAATATATTTCAAGGCTAATTACAATACAGATGGAAGTCCTACTTCTTTGAGTTCCACAAATTCACCATCAAAACCAATTGTTTTATTTTCCACTGTCCTAGCATTAGCCAAAGCCTTGCGAAGTTCAGCACGTTCCATTGAATCTTCAATTCCACCCAAAATGTAAATTAATAACTTTGCTGCTAAATCTTTTCCAGAAACTTGAACTCGTTTTTTATTCGGGTCATATAAAATACCATACCAAAGAGATTGAGGATATTCCATCCCAGTAAAGCCGCCTTGTTGGTCAAACTTTTTCAATTTCTTGAAAATACTGGTTAAAGAAAACCCTTTTTTAAACACCAAAAATCCCAAAGCTTGAGCGATAGCAACTTGCGCTACAGGACGAAAAAGTATATTAGCTTCACCACCACCTTTTTCAAAACTAAATCTTCGCAAAACAGGTGTATCTTCATGTTCCAAAATTTTGTAACTAGGTAAATTCGCCAAGTTATCAAATAGCTTTTTAAATTCTGCAATTCCCTGCTCAATTTCTTCGTTTTCTGGACGCATTGGAATCAAACCTTTTTCTAATGGTTTCCAGTGAGGGAATTTTTGACCTAAATATCTCTCAGACATATCTTGTAGAGCTTGTAATGTCGTCAAAACTGTGGAATTTGTAGCTACAGTTGCACTATTCCAATTAACACGCGGGTTACGGTTGGGACGTTGTTCTAAAAGTGGATGAGTTACTGCAATTTTTCGCGCCACAATAGAAAAACCATCATCTTCATTTAACTGTGCTAACTGACCTTTAGTTAAAGGTGCAGCCATCAAGTTAACATGGACAAAAATCGACCTTACCCTTCTTCTGGCTTCGTTACGAGTTTCCCCAGAATTTACTGCACAAATAAATTCAATGCCAATTTTCTCTTTAGGTAGGCTTTGTAAATAAGCAGGATCTACTTGATACTGCTCTGTTAAATCTGAGATAGTAATAAAACTATCATCGGCGATTTTATCTTTTTTATATCGCTGGAGTTTGCCAGTTTTAATTAACTCAATTAAACCCTGAACTCCCATTAGCCGATGTTGACCATCTAGTGCATAAATTGTCACATTTTCTTCAGAAACATTGAGTAAGCCGACCTTACCATCTTTATCTAGAGGTGTAAAATCTGTAGTAGACTTTGTAGCACGTTCTTCACTGTCCCACTCCGAGGCTTTTGAGTTATCAACCCAAGGCTGGTTAATGACTACGAGAACTGGGGGAAACTTATGATTTTTTCTCGCAGCCAAATATTGAACTAAAGGTGCTTGGCGCGACCAGTCGATAGGACGCTGTTGAATTTCATCGATACTATCTGCATCGATTTCGATATTATCAGTCTCTGGATTATATTTTTTTTGCAGCAGAGGTAAACCAGAAGCGAAATGAACTCGACCAGCGAACCATTCTAGAGTCACGGAACCAATATAGGCTTCAATTCCTCCCATTTCCGTTTTCTGTACCAGAATTTGGTCTTTTTTCTCTAAGAATTTTTCTAGAAGTAAAGCTAGTACCTGTTTATCCTTGTTGTCTCTCTCCAGGTACTCTTTTGCAATATCAGTAGTGAGGTTAGATGCAATGTCACTCATATTAATTTTTAAAAACTTAGTCTTGTAACCTAGCTATATTGTCCAAAAAGTTAGATACTAATAAATCAGTTTTTAAAAACTTTTTGGGAAGCCGCGCATTCCATATGCTGGAGTAAAAAGCGGTAACGCCCAAATGTCCAGAGGTAGGAAGCAATGACTGAAGCACAACAACCAGAAAATAAAGGTCAGCAGACACGTACTGTAGCAGAGTTGGTAGAGTATATCCAAGCTCTTACCACTGAAATTCAAGAATTGTATTGTTTGGATGCCATACCTTGGGTTGTTGGTTATTCGGGGGGTAAGGACAGCACAGCAACTTTACAGCTTATTTGGAATGCAATATCTGAACTCCCCCCAGAAAAGCGGACTAAGCCTATTCATGTCATCACAACTGATACTTTAGTAGAAAATCCTGTAGTCTCTGTTTGGGTACGTAAATCTCTAGAACGGATGAGATTAGCCGCAAATGAACAAGAAATGCCAATAAAGGCTCATTTGCTATATCCCGCAGTTAAAGATACTTTTTGGGTGAACTTAATAGGCAAAGGCTATCCAGCCCCACGCAACCGTATGCGTTGGTGTACAGACAGATTAAAGATTAAACCAACTGATAGCTTTATTCGTGAAGTAATCCAAGCTAATGGTGAAGTAATTCTCGTTTTAGGTACTCGTAAAGCTGAAAGTGTTAAACGTGCCACTACGATGGCTAAACATCGGGAATGGCGTATAAAAGATCATATAAATGCTAACCCCAACAGACCCAACTCTCTGATTTATCTTCCCATTGAAGATTGGCGTACTGATGAAGTTTGGATTTATCTGAATCAGTGTCAGAATCCTTGGGGATATAGCAATAAAGACTTATTTATTATGTATCGCGGTGCAACAGCAGATAATGAGTGTCCACTAGTTGTTGATACTTCTACACCTAGTTGTGGTGATTCTCGGTTTGGCTGCTGGGTTTGCACAATTGTTAATAAAGATAAATCAATGGAGGCAATGATCCAAAATGATGAAGAAAAAGAATGGATGCAGCCTCTATTAGATATTCGCAATGAATTAGATATCAGAGATGATCGTGATAAAAGAGATTTTCGCCGTATTTGGGGAGAAGTACAACTGTTTGAACGTAATTTAGATGGAGAAATTTCTGTTGAACCAATTCATGGGCCATATACAAAATACTGGCGAGAGTATTGGCTAAGGCGCTTATTAGAAGCAGAAAAACAAATCCGTCAAACAGCACCAGAAAATATGCGCGATATTCACCTCATTTCTCTTGAAGAACTAAGTGAAATTCGCCGTATCTGGTTAGAAGAAAAGCACGAGTTTGACGATAGCTTACCCCGCATTTATCAAGAAGTGACGGGTGAGGAATTTAAAGATCCGCGTCCAGGTGCAGACCTTAGCTTATTAGGTAGCGATGAATGGTCTGTATTAGAAGAAATCTGTGAAGATGATGAAATGCACTTAGAACTGATGGCGAAACTTTTAGACACAGAACGCCAATTTCGCAAAATGTCACGTCGTATAGGAATTTATGAAAGCTTAGAAAAATGTTTTGCTACTAGTTCTCGTTCTAAAGATGAAGCGGTGAGAAATGCTCATTTAAAACGAGATTTGAAAACGGCGGTTGAACAAGGTGATATTGAAAAAGTCAAGCAACTAACTTTAGCCGATTTTTCTGCACCCAATGAACAAGCAAGTATACCTAATACACAAAATGATACAGAAAATACATCAAAATCTTCTGACAATGCAAAAACTTGGTCAAATATGAAATTTAAAAAGAAACAGACAAAGGCTTAAATTTGCTGGTCATCATTAGCGTCTCCTAAGTACAGCCTGATAAACTCGTCTGCGGCGACTGGATTAATTTTTCTGAGTGCATCACGAATTTCTAACAGCTTATCAGCAACGGGGTCTGTCATTTCATTAATCCAACGGTGAATGTTTGGCCGTCCTGTTCCCATTGTGACGGCTAACTTGTTCTGACTGATGCTGTATGTTTCCAACACCTGTTTAAGTGCTTTACCTGCTTTTCCCATGCCTTTGATTGTGTCAAAGGCTTCTAACAGAGTAAATGTTCTGTATATGTAACAAACGAGGTAAGATTATCTTGTTACGTTTAAGTAACACAACGACTTACCCATAAACAGGTAAATTCCAATGACTAAAAGCTTTCTAGCAGAGACTTGTCAAAGCACCACACAGCTTGCTTCCAGCAACGACTCTACACAAACAACACCCGATAGAGAGTCTGTAAAGGTTGTAATTTATGGTTCTAAAAAAGGTGTCCACAACACAATTTTGACTTTATACAAACTGGGTTTCGCCCAAGTTTACGAGTGGAGTCCTTTATTACCTAGTTCTAACCCTGGCGAAGTTATGAGTATTTTAACAAGGCAGATTCTGACAAATTAATTAGTGGTTCATCGCATTCATTTTAAGACGTGGGAGTGGTCAGATCCCCGACTTTTTTAAGAAGTCGGGGATCTCGCAAAGCATCTAGCCTTTTATCTATAAAGACAAATGATATTTTTAGAACTCGTATTACAAAATTTTGGCCCTTATTCTGGCAGACAAGTAATTAATCTTGACCCAAGAAATGAGGATAATCCTCGCCCAATTCTTTTATTAGGCGGTATGAATGGTGGGGGAAAAACTACGCTGATGGATGCTATTCGCCTAGCATTATATGGACAACGCGCTCAATGTTCGACGCGCGGTAATTTGAGCTATAGTGATTTTTTAAATCAATGTGTTAATAGTAAAGCTACTCCTTCTGAAAAGACACGAATTGAGTTACTTTTTGAACATATTGAAGATGATCAGCCAGTAAAATATCGGATTGTGAGAACTTGGGAGAAAAATCCTAAAGATGGCAAAGATGCTTTAGGAATTTTAGGTGATGATGATACTTGGCCTGTTGATTATCTGACAAGTATCTGGGATGACTATATAGAAAATTTACTACCTTTAGGAATTTCTAATTTATTTTTATTTGATGGCGAACAAGTAAAAGAACTAGCAGAACAAGAAACACCGCCGCCAATTGTTGTGGAAGCTATTCGTGGACTTTTAGGACTAGAATTAGCTGATAAATTAGCCGTTGATTTAGATGTTTTAATCAACCGCAAGCGTAAAGAGATGGCTGATACTAAAGATTTAGCTAATATTGAAGATATTGAAAAAAGGTTATTACAACAGCAAGAAGATTATCAAGTAACAGAACAAGAGTTAGCTAATTTAAAAAATCAAGTTGAATCATTAGAAACTATCCAGCAAGAGGCTTTAGATAAATTTGTATCTGAAGGTGGTAAAATTGCCGCCGAACGCAGTCAGTTAGAAGATAAACAAAAAGAAAAAACTGCTGCATTAGAAGCAATTCGACAGTCTTTATGTGAATTAGCTGCTGAAATCTTACCCTTAGCGTTAATTCCTAATTTATTGAGTCAAGTACAAACCCAGGGCGCAAGTGAATTTCGTAATCAACAGGTGCAACTTGCAAGAGATGTTTTAATTGAACGAGATAAACGTTTACTTGAATGGCTAAATCAGTTAACTATTGCTGCTGACCAAGTTGATAAAATTCAAGCTTTTTTAGCTGAAGATGTCGATAGTTTATATGCAAGTTCACTCCAATCTGAAGCACCTTGGCTGTTAGCGGATGAGGAAAGCTTGAGCCAATTAGATAATGTGAGATATCACTTAAAAAGTGCGTGTAATACTGCAAAACAGCATTTAGTTAGTCTCAGAAATCTGGAAGAAGAAATTATTACATTAGAAAGACAAGTGCAGACAGCAGCAGAACCGGAAGCTTATAAAAAGCTGCGTGATGCTGTGGAAGATTCACAAAAAGAAGTTGTGCAAGCTAAAGCTAAGTATGAAACAACAAGGCAGAAATTAGCAGCTTTAACGGAGGCAATTGAAATCACCAAAAAAGAATTAAACGATTATACTGACAAAAGTATCAAACATCAAAATAGAGAACATATCATTACTTCTGCTTCTAAAGTGCAAGAAACCCTGAAGATTTTTCGAGAAAAGTTAACGCTGCGGAAGCTAAATAAGTTAGAAGAAGAAGTGAAGAATTGTTTTCTCTATTTACTGCACAAATCAGACTTAGTATTTCGCATTGCTATTGATACTAAAACTTTTGCTTTATCTCTGTTTGATTTTGATGGTAAAGCAGTCCCGAAACATCGCCTGTCGGCTGGGGAAAAGCAGTTACTGGCGATCGCATTCCTGTGGGGACTTGCCAAAGTCTCTGGTTTGCGCTTACCAGTAGCTATTGACACACCCCTCGGCAGACTCGACTCTTCCCACCGCCAAAACCTAGTAGAAAAATACTTCCCAGCCGCCAGCCATCAAGTAATTCTCCTTTCTACTGATACGGAAATTGGTAAAAAAGAAGTCGAAACTCTGCGGAAAAATGAAGCGATCGCTCGTGAATATCTTCTCAAATACGACTCATCCACCCGCCAAACTACAGTGATGGAAAATCAATATTTTTGGTAGGAGATAACTTTGAGACAATGGGGTTGAGCAATTTGTATAAGTTTGTCTATTTACAATAGATGTAAGCAGCTTTAGAGAGTAGAGATGATATCACCACATTTACTGGAACTAGAACGTGATTTAAGTACTTTGTCATTAGAAGAACTTGAATGGCTTTTAGAACGTATTAGAAAACAAGTGCAAGCCAGAAAACAATCAGATGATTTTACTGATATTCACCAGATAAATAAACAACTAGCGACTATGGCTAATGATTTAGATATAAAGACAGAAATTGCTTCTATTCACGAGGAATTTATTTTTACTGAAATGGATGGATTAGAAAAATTGTGAGTATCGAAAGAGGACAAATTTATTTTGTCAATCTTAATCCTGTACAGGGTAGAGAACAAGCAGGAACACGGCCAGTTTTAGTTTTATCCATAGACCCTATTAATCAATTACCTTTGGTTGTGACTGTAGTTGTAGGGACAAAAGGAGAAAATATTAAGCGTGATTATCCCACTAATATCCGAGTTTCTTCAAATGAATGTGGACTGCCTATGGAAACAGTATTCTTATGTTTTCAAATTCGTTCTATAGATCCAAACCGCTTTCCTGCTGCTCCATCTGGTAAGCTTGCTGAATCCAAAATGCTAGAAGTTGAAACTGCGGTTCGCTACTGTTTGGGTTTATGACCAAAAACTGTCTAAATTTTTGTAAAAGATATGAGTAAACATTATGGAAGCACCAATCGAAAGAATTAAACTTTCCCAAACAGCCAAAGACCAACTACAAAAACTCAAACGCAATACGAAAATTGACCAATGGAATATTCTGTGTCGTTGGGCGTTGTGTCGTTCGCTGGCTGAACCCGCGCCACCATCGCCTGTACCCATTCCCCAAGATAGTAATGTGGAAATGGCTTGGCGGGTTTTTGGTGGGGAAATGTCTGATATTTTTTTACTTGCCCTGAAGCAACGCTGTCATAATGACGGTTTAGGGACTGATAAAGAAACCCTCGCTACGCAATTCCGGTTGCATTTGCATCGAGGGATTGGTTATTTAGCTGGCGACCCAAATATCAAGAAAATTGAAGATTTGATTGAACTGGTAATAAAAGATTGAAAGGATATTAGTTAACTGTTAACTGTTAACTGTTAACTGAACATTATGCCGGAGAGCTACTTAGAAATTGAGCGTCATCGCGCTGCGATCGCTCGCACAGAAATCTCTCGCCCTGTAAGATTAGCCATAGAATGGTCAATCATTAACCAGGACACCACTTTTTTTGACTATGGCTGCGGTCATGGTGGCGATGTGCAGCGTGTCGGGAATCTCGGCTATACGAGTGCAGGTTGGGACCCGTACTATTACCCAAATCAGCAAATTACGCCTGCTGATGTTGTTAATTTGGGTTACGTTATCAACGTCATCGAAGATATCGCAGAACGCAACCAAAGCCTGATTAAAGCCTGGGAACTCACCCGCAAAGTTTTAATTGTCGCTGCACAAGTCTTAATTAACGCTCCCAGCAAAGCCCAACTCGCTTACAATGACGGCATTGTAACTAGCCGTAATACTTTTCAAAAATATTACGAGCAAGAAGAACTCAAAAAATATATTGATCAAGTCTTAAACGTCGATGCAGTCCCGGTGGCGCTTGGGGTTTACTTTGTCTTCCGCGACGAAGCCGAAAAAGAAAGTTTCAAAGCCATCCGTTTCTTTTCGCGCACTTATACACCGCGAGTCCGCATCCCTAGCAAGCGGTTTGAAGATTATCAGGAAACACTGCAACCACTCATGGAGTTTTTCACCAAGCGCGGGAGATTACCAGTCAAGGGTGAATTAGCCAACGAACAAGAACTATTAACGGAATTTGGTAACTTTCGCCGCGCCTTTGCAGTTGTGTTGCAAGCCACCGATGAAGCAGAATGGGATGCGATCGCCTATCGTCGTTCTTTAGACATTCAAGTTTACCTTGCCCTCACCCACTTTGATAAACGCCCCAGATTTTCCCAACTTGCGCCAGAAATGCGCCACGACATCAAAGCCTTTTTTGGTAGTTACGAGGAAGCTTGCGAAGTCGCTGACCAAAAATTATTTAGTTTGGGTAGACCAAAAGTAGTGCAAACAGCCTGCGAAAAAAGCAAAATCGGCAAACATACACGCGGCGCACTTTACGTTCATGTTTCCGCCCTCGCCGCCCTCGATCCCTTACTCCGCATTTACGAAGGTTGCGCCAGTCGTACCATTGGGCGTGTTGATGATGCGACGCTGATCAAATATAACCTTGAGCAACCGCAAATATCTTACTTATTTTATCCAGACTTCGACACAGACCCCCACCCAGCTTTAAAAGCCAGCATCACCATTGACTTAAAAACTTTGTACGTCACTCATCGAGACTATGCAAATCGGGAAAATCCACCTGTTCTGCATCGGAAAGAAACCTTTGTTACACCTAATTATCCCCAATACGAAGAATTTGCTAAACTCACCCAACAAGAACAGGAATTAGGTTTACTCAAGCAAAAAAGTGATATTGGTACCCGTGAAGGTTGGTTAAAATGTCTGGCTGAACATGGAGTCGAAATTAGAGGACATCAAATTTATCCGATCAAAGAAAGTTAGACAAAATTTAGAGGACAAATAGTTATGCAAAGTATTAATATCCGTTCTCGTGTAGGCGCAGATGGTATTTTACATCTTGATATTCCCGTAGAAATGACAAATGCAGAAATTGAAGTAACAGTAACAATTCAAGAAATTACACCACAAAAACGCGGCTGGATGCCGGGATTTTTTGAGGAAGTAATTGGTGGTTGGGTAGGAGAAGCCCTAGAAAGACCAGAACAGGGAGAATATGAAACGAGGGAGCAGATATTTTGACTTATTTACTTGATACAAATGTCTGTATTCGCCTAATCAATAACAGTCATCCTGGTGTCGTGAATCGTCTGGCAAGTCAGCAACCAGAGGAATATATTTATTTCTGCTATAGCAATCCTATCTGAGTTGGAAAAAATATTTTTTATAACGAACCGCAAAGGACGCATAGACGCGATAGCGGCTTCCCGCAGGGTAGGACACAAAGAAGAAGAATAAAGAGAAGAAAGATAATTTTACAAATGATTTAGGATTACTATATCACTCAATTGGAACTTTATTATGGAGCTTATCGTAGCTCACAAACTGAGAAAAATTTAGAAATATTACAAAGATTTCATAGCCAATTTAATATTATTGAATTGGACTCACAAACAGCAAAAATAGCAGGTAAAATCCGCGCTGATTTAGCAGTTATAGGTACACCAATCGGCCCTTATGATTTACAAATTGCGGCTGGCGCAATAGCAAAGAATCTGATATTAGTCACGCACAACACGCGAGAATTTAGTCGAATCAGTGGATTAAAGCTTGAAGATTGGGAAGAACCAAGTTAATTTTTGTCAAGTTATGAAACTATGCAGTAACTATGGCAAGATAACTGCAATTCGCTCCTGTGAGTAAGGAATATCGAAACGATGAAAGAAATCCAAGCACTACGCCAAGCCGTCCAAAGTCGCAAAATGGGGGCTTTGTTATTGCTGGGTTTTGCATCGGGATTGCCTTTGTTCTTAACTAGTAGAACATTGCAATTGTGGATGCAAGATGCCAAGGTTGATATCGGCAAAATTACTTTATTTGGTTTGTTGGCGTTGCCTTATTCGCTCAAATTTTTGTGGTCGCCGTTGTTAGATAGGTTTGTACCACCGTTTTTGGGCGCGAGACGGGGTTGGTTGATTTTGACTCAAGTTGGGTTAGCAATTGCGATCGCCACTCTCGCACTTCAACAACCTTCTCAAAGTGACCAAGTATTGCAAATTTTGGCAATCAACTGTTTAATTATCACCTTTTTAAGTGCCACCCAAGACATCGCCGGCGATGCTTACCGTACCGATATTTTAAACCCCCTAGAAGCTGAAGCTGGTGCATCGGTGTGGGTACTCGGCTATCGTGTGGCTTTGTTTGTCACCAGTTCCTTAGCTTTAGTTTTAGCTGATCGCTTACCTTGGAATGGTGTTTACTTACTCATGGCGGCTTTAATGGCTGGGAGTATCTTTGTCACTTTATCTGCACCCAGAGAACCACAGGTAAGCAACAATCGAGAAACAGCACCTTTATCTGCCAAAGATGTGATATTCGTGCTATTTATCACAGCATTAGTAGCTGGTTTACTGGGAGGAGTTTTTCTTGGCTATATTGCTTTGCCTGTATTTTATTGGTTATTAGCAGCTTTGATTGTCGCTTGGATAGTTTCATCTTTATTATTGCCTGATGAATTACTGGGTGAAGCTCAAGAAAATCAAGCCCCCCAAAACTTACAGGAAGCAATTTTTCTGCCTTTTAAAGAGTTTTTTCATCGCTTTGGCTTGGCTCAAGCTGGTGTAATTCTGATATTTATCATCCTTTATAAACTGGGCGATTCTTTAGTTGGTATCACAGCTAATTTATTTTTGCGAGAAATCAACTTTACTAAAACTGAAATTGGTGCAATTCAAGCCGGAATTGGCTTTCTCGCCACAACTGTTGGCGTATTAGCTGGTGGGGTAATCTTAAGCAAAATTCATATTAATCGCGGTTTATGGATATTTGGCATACTGCAATTATTGAGTAACTTGGGTTATTATGCTTTAGCTGTTGCTGGCAAAAATTACTCGTTATTAATCTTGGCAGTAAATATCGAAAATTTTAGTGCTGGATTAGTAACGGTTGCTACAGTGGCATTTTTAATGAACCTCTGCAATCACCGTTTTACAACCACTCAATTTGCATTATTTTCTAGCTTAATGGCGATTAGTAGAGATGTTCTTTCAGCACCGGCAGGCGATTGGGCAAAAGCCACAGGCTGGCCTGTGTTTTTCTTGTTAACCCTAGTAGCAGCCTTGCCAGGATTGTTACTTTTACCGTTTGTTGCTCCCTGGAATCAAAAGCCAGTGGTAATATCTAGACCAGGACTAGAGGAAGAAGATGAGGATGTATGGGAAGCCAAGTAATTGTTGTTGTTGGTACATTTATTCTTTTACTTACAGGCTTGTTACTTGGCTATGTCCTGTCACAGTTAGTACTGGGATTTTTGACTTTTAATCTCTTTACTTTTTTTGGTACACTCAGCCTAATTTTAATTTTCGGCACACTGTATTACGTTTTATTTTGGCAGTTACGCCGAGAACAATCCAGCGTTGTGCCGGAAAATATGTCCGCAACAGAGATTAACGATCGCATCACCGATAACCAACTCAAAAACAGGCTGATTGCCAAGTTAAATGGTGATACCGCCGCAGCTGAACGCTTAATTGAACAAGCCAAGCAAAATTATCCCGGTATGCCAGAAAGTTGGTATTGCGAGCGAGTTATGGATGATTTAGAACGCGATCAGCGTTAAGGTTAAAAAAGAGAGGCAGGAGGCAGTGGTTCGGCTCCTTTGGACTGCGCTCAAGGCAAGTCGCTCACCAACCAGGCAGAAGGCAGGAGGGAGGGGAAAATGCTTCAACTCAGCACTCAGCACTAAACACTCAGCACTCAGTTTCTTTCTTTTGACTTTTAACTTTTGACTTACTAAATATGTCTATAATTCGTCAATACATCGCCCCACTACTGGTACTTTTAGTATTTCTCGTTGCCTTAGTAGCAGTCAGCGCCCGGATATTTTTGCCGGCTGATATGGCAGCACCCGCGCCTATTGAAGAAACTGGGGTAATTTTGCCAGCGACGGCTGTGGATTTATTCACCTTTAGCAAATAAAGTGTCTGAGCAATTACTACCAGGGTATTTAATTCGTCGCGGTTCAACATTAGAGCGATCGCTCCTTGTCAAGTTCATACAACGCACTTACCAGGAGCGATTTCCCCAGCAAGATTTTGCCCACCTCGCCCGCACTGTCGAGCAGTATTTATCCCAAGATACGCCCTTATGGTGGGTGGATGTGAAAGAGGCAGGGGAGACAAGGAGCAGGGAGCAGAGGGGAGAAACATACAAGACTTCTGCCCCCTTGTCTCCCTCGTCTCCCTCATCCCCCTTGCCCCCTGCCCCCTGCCCCGTTGCTTGCCTCTGGGTGGGAAATGCCATAGATCAAGTCAGTGGCGATCGCCATGCTCATATTTTTTTGCTTTACGTCGTCCCAGAACATCGGCGTAAAGGTATTGGTAAGGCTTTAATGCAGCATGTCGAAAAATGGGCAATTCAACGAGGCGATAAACAAATCGGTTTACAAGTCTTTGAATCCAATCAACCTGCTTTAAATCTCTACTATCAACTGGGTTATCAAACTCAATCCTTGTGGATGCTGAAAGAACTGTCAGGTTATTTCGTCGGTGACAGCCATGAGTAGCAGTTTTGCGATCGCAGTACCGCAACAATTTATTTACCGTCCTAAAAATTCTGAAACACTTGGGACAGTTAGTAATTGGTCAATAGACACAAGGCTCAAAAATAAGACTTCAGACTTCATACTTTAGACTTCAGACTTTTCAAACAAATCTAAATCATGTCGAACATAAAGTGTACAATAATCTAGCAAATACCTATCAGGCGCTGAATTATTGGCACGGGGGGTTATCTGTAAATCCCACTCGGCACTTAAATGACGTATGTATGACGACGATGACCTAAGCCTACTCGATCCCGACGTAGAGCTAGAAAGCCCTCTTGATAAAATGGAGCCACTCACTGCTGAATCAGAAGTGGCAAAGCCCGATCCAGAAGTGATGTTAGCACTTTTGGAAAATTCTCAACCCCAGCAGAGAATGTTGGCGGCGCGTGCTTTTTGTGATATTGAAGATGAAAGAGCTACCCCGCTACTCATTGGGCTGTTAAAAGATTCCTGTCCCTTGGTGCGCGTGAGTGCCGCCTATGGTATTGGTCGCAATCCCAGTAAAGAAGCAGTAGAACCATTAATTGCCCAACTCAACCAAGATTGGAACGGTTATGTACGTAAAGGTGTAGTTTGGGCATTGGGTAATTGCCGCGATCGCCGTTGTCTCGCACCTCTCGCTGATGCTTTAAGAACAGACATTTCCGCAGTGCGTTTGTGGTCAGCGAGTGCTTTAGCCCAAATGGCAGGAGTGGGTTACGAAACCGTCATAGGGGCAATTCCCGCCTTAATTGAAGCCTTAGTCCAAGATCCCATTCCCGCCGTTCGCAGTAATAGCGCCTGGGCAATTGGACAGTTATGCAAAGAACTACCCTCTAATATTGTTTACGCCACAGCCATTGATGCCTTAATTCAAGCCTTTGCCGAAGATAAAGATTTAGGCGTGCGAGAAGATGCTAAAGCCTCACTACTCGGAGTAGGCGACCCCCGTGGCTTACAGCTAATCGAAACTTTAGAACAAGAAGGATGGTTTTGATCAAGTCAAGAGTTAATGGTCAAAAGTTATTTTTGACCATTAACTCTTGACCATTGACCATTGACAAACTTCATTTATTTTCTGATGTTGGCTTAATTAAGTTGAGGTCATAAGGACGTTCGATATCATCCTCGCCTAAATACTCACCGTTTTGAATTTCCAAAATTACCAAGGGAATTAAACCGGGATTTTCCACTTTGTGTAAGGTTGCGGCTGGAACATAAGTTGATTCATTGCGATTCAGCAGCGTTTCCGTATCGCCACAAGTTACCTTAGCCACCCCAGAAACTACCACCCAATGTTCATTGCGATGGTAATGGATTTGTGGTTTAATACCATGCCTGGGTTTAATCTCAACGCGACTAATTCTATAATTATCGCCTTCTTCAATTACCTCCACGTTACCCCAGTATCTCGCACCTGAATGTGAGGACAATTCATGGCTACTAGATTGCTCGTTGTTCTCATTTTGACTCATAACCAAACTGCTCAACCAAACGACTACCAATATTGTGAAGTAATTTAGCGTATATTAGTTGACAATTTGCCACAATCGCTACTGCTAAAGCAGTCCTATGTGAGATGTGAATAAAAGAGACAGGGGAGACAAGGTAGACAAGGGAGAGAGATGTTGATGAATAAGAAGTCAGAAATCAGGAGTCAGAATGCCGTATGAATTCTATATGACACTTCTCCTGTCGGAGACGCTACGCGAACGGCAAGCTCTAAACTCCATCCCTTTATGAGTGAAGTATTCACCAATTCTGAATTCTGTCTTCTGACTTTTTTATCAATATTTGAAGCTAGAGAAAATTTAAGCAATAATAATAATTCTATGTCTTGTCAAACTATCTGCAATGAATGTGCTTTTCATGTTGAAACTGAGTCAGGAATAGAGTGTATTCACCCCGATGAATTAGCAGTTAATTGTGCTATTGTGACTTTTTGCAGTTCTTTTCAACCTGCGGAAGAAATTGATAGCCCATGTGTGACTTTTGGTCAGGAAGAATAAATCTGAATTTTGCACTCAGAAGTTATAAGGGATTCCCTGAAATTTAAAGGCAATTTAGCATTTAAATTTTGTGGTCTTCAATCTGTGGCATTTATTTTCCCCATAGATTGCATTCTGACTTCTGAATTCTTCAATCTTGTTGCTGATTATCATTTTGTCTATTAGTTTCTAACAGACGAGACATAAACACATCTGGTTTGCGACTCACAACAGAGATAACTTTATCAATAGCAACTACTTCACTGGTTTTAACAACCATTTCCCACAAAGTATCTTCTTCTGTATCTTTGTTATGCGTTCTGTGTTTAAAGCATAACAAATCGTCACAAACATTGATAATTGTTGCGAAATACCACTTATCTCTGATCAATAACCAAATTTCTTGATCCAAGTAACTTTGTAGAACTGATTTCACAATTATTTAGATGATGAAAAACAATGTGGTAAATACTATTTGGGGATAACAACTTGATGCAACAGGGAAAATACTTAATCGTGATTACAGGAAATAATACAAGGTAATCTGAGTCCAAAGCTAGGAAGAAAATTAGATGACAATTTCCAATCCAAAATCCTAAATTTGATGAGTATTTCTACGTCAAACTGTACACAAAATAAATGGCGGATGCTTGATTGATATTAGCTATCCGCCTTTCCCAAAACAACAAAACTATATGTTAATCAATCATGACCGCTAAGAAATTTATGTCAAGCTATTATGCGAAAGGAACATAGTTTTTATGTAAAAACTGCCTGAATGGATGTTTTAGACTTGAGACTGGAGTTGAGCGATCGCAGTCAGCATTTGTTGATAATATTCAATGTTGCCTTCTTGATAATAGATGTTGGCAGATTGTTGAAAATCAGCGATCGCACCAGGAAAATCTTCGAGTTGGCGGTAAATATCGGCGCGTAACATATAAGCGGAAGCCCAATGGGGTTGACGTTGTAAGGCTTGGTTTAAGTCTGCTAATGCGCCTTGCAAGTCTCCCAACAGCAAACGGCTACGCCCGCGATGATACCAGTCTTCAGCAAAACTGGGGTCAAGGGCAATGGCTTGGTTGTAGTCAGCGATCGCACTGTGATAATTTTGCAGGGCATAGTAAGCACTGGCGCGATCGCTGTAAAATGCTGCTGTGCTGGGGTTGATTTGCAAAGCTGTGGTGTAATCTGTAATTGCGCCGTGATAGTCTTGCAAGGCATAGCGCAAGGAACCGCGATTGTAATAAGCTTCTACTAAGCTGGGGTTAATTTTAATTGCTTGATTGTAATCAGCTAAAGCTCTTTGTTCCGCTTCTAAAAACCGCAAAGCATTACCCCGATTACAGTAAGCTGGAGCAAAATCAGGCTCAATTCTAACGGCTTGGGTGTATTCTTCCACCGCCGCTAAATAATCTTGTAAAGCTTCACGGGCTAAACCCCGACCATAGTATGCTGTAGCTAAGTTGGGATTGAGTTGTAAGGCGCGGTTGTAATCTAAAATTGCCCCTTGATAATCTCCTAAACAACGACGAGCCGTAGCGCGATCGCTGTATCCTTGTGCATATTCGGGGTGAATTTGTAAGACACGATTGCTATCGGCGATCGCACTTTGGTAGTCACCCAACTGACAACGCGCATAAGCCAAAAAACCATAGACTAAAGCCAAAGTCGGGTTTCTGTCTAAAGCTTGTTCATAATCAGCGATCGCACCTGGAAAATCACCCAAAGTGGCTTTGACTAATCCGCGCTCATAGTATGCTTGCACATCTTCAGGATTTAATTGCAGAGCTTGGTTAAAGTCAGAAATTGCGGCTGGATAATCTTTTAGGTAAGAACGGACGACTCCGCGATTGTAGTAGGCTGGGGCAAAATTGGGGTTAATTTGTAAGGCGCGATTGTAATCAGCAATTGCGGCTGCATAATCTCCTAAAAGATAACAGGTATTCCCCCGGTAATGATAAGCTTCCACCAAATGCGGATCTAACTGTAATGCCCGTTCATGATCGGCAAGGGCTTGCTCATATTCTTCTAAAATATGGAAAATATTCCCGCGACTGCTGTAAACGGCAGCATACTGGGGATACCATTGTAAAGCTTGCTGAAAATCTGCTAATGCACCTTGGTAATCACCACTCTCACTGCGAGCGATACCCCGATAATGAAAAGCTCGCGCTATATCAAAATCTATATATGTTGCTAATACTGGGTTAATTTCAATCGCTTGGTGATAATCTGCGATCGCATGATCATAATCACCCAACGCACAATAAACATTACCCCGTCCGTGATGGGATTCTGCTAAGTTAGGATTGATCGCTAATGCCCACTCGTAATCAGCGATCGCATCTTCGTAATCTGCTAGAGAATAACGAGTGTTGCCGCGATTATGATAGGCTTCAGCAAACTCAGGATTTATTTGGATTGCCTTGTTAAAATCTGCCAGTGCGGCATCATAGTCTCGGAGTGAGGTATACAAAATATTACCGCGATTATAGTAAGCTTCTGCAAAGTCAGGTTTTAGCTGAATCGCCTCTGTATAATCTGCGATCGCTCCTTGAAAGTTTCCTTGCAAATTTTTGTTAAAACCTTGGTTAAAAAAATCGTCAGCATTCATCTAAGTTCAATGGGCTGTAAAACTCCCGCCCCCTAATTTTAAGATGGGTGCTGCTTTGTAACAATTGACTTCAGCGTATTTTCACAATTTTCTCTGTAAATATAAGTAAGCAACAGTTCTTATACAGCAAAAAGATGTGTAATACTCTACTTATAGTTAATCAATCAAAGCTTCTACATAAAGATTGTTTGTGAGCATAAGTGGAATGAGTCTATAAGTTTGTAGTTATTTTAACTTTTTCTACTTAAAGACTCATGACGCGATCGCCTGTTTCAAATCTGAGTCTTTCATTTTCTTACATAAGTCATTTGTATTTTTATCTTGTTGTAAGATGGAAGACCCATTTGATTGATTAACTGAATCGTCAAGAGATAGAAACCGGACAGGTAATAAATAGATTTGTAAACAACTTCCTGATGTTTTCTATCATTACCTAAAAGGTTATTCATAGCAAAACACAGTAAAATTTGATAACAGATAACAGAGGTACTTCACCAATGAATATTTTGGTAACACCTGAAGATGAGCAACTAGATAAATTGCGTCTCGAATTAGCAAAATTTACAAATGCCCAGGAAGTAATTAACACCAACTTGAAACTCGTAGAAGAAAATTCGCATCGTCCTGCGGACATAAATTCAAAAAGAACGATAGAAGATGATAATACTTGCTGTCAAACATTTAGAGATCGCTCAATGGTTGAAGGGTGTGATCATCAAAAATATGACAATTATTTTGATTTAATTGAAAAATAGAGTTAATGAGTATTTTTACGGTAATTCTAGATTCAGTACTGCAAACAGAAGGTTTGATTGGTAAGGGTGTAAGGGTGTAGGGATTCATGGGTGTACTTATTCAAAACCCTAACAACCCTGTACGCTTTCACCACCACACCCAGTCTCTACAGACAAGCTTGGTGTGTAATATCATTTCCGGTAAAAGACTTATCATCAAAACCGCAGGGGGAGAAAGAGTTTTGTTCTGCACAGATGTGTTGAATCATAACTGATTTGCCGCACATGATATAAGTCATGCTGATATCAATCATAATTTTGCAGGGGAAAAAGAGATGAGGGATTAGAGACTAGAAATAGTAATTTTTACTCAGTAAAATCTAACCAAAAAATTCCTCTTCCTAAAATCTAGCCTCTAATCTCTAGCCCCTATTTTTAAGCCGCGACTTTTTCTTCTAGCGGTTTAAAAGTCTTTTTGGTAGCACCACAAATGGGACATTTCCAATCATCAGGAATATCTTCAAAAGGTGTACCAGGAGCAATACCTGAATCGGGGTCGCCTGCTACGGGGTCATAAATCATACTGCATTGACGACAAATCCATTTGCGAGTTTGGGGGTCATCACCAGCGACTCTGGTGACGGCTTGTCCACCATTGAGGACTTCTAATGCTTCAGTGTAGCGATCGGCGTGGTAATTTTCGATAAACTTGAGCAAGCCAAAACGGTGTGCAGCTTCTCGAAATGTATCAGCATGTTCGCCAGATTCTTGTGCTTGTTTGAGAAATTCTGCGGCGGCTGGGTTATCGCGATCGCTTTTTGCCGCTTCAGCAAATTCGGGATACATTGTAGTGTATTCGTAAGTCTCGCCTTCAATTGCTAAAGACAAGCAACGAGAGACAATTTGTTTTTTTTGTTCATCAGTTAAAGCGGCTGGATCTTTCACCACCAATTCTGGATGCAGTAACTCAAAATGAGCAAAAGCATGTTCGGTTTCTTGTTCTGCGGTTTCACGAAACAGTTTTGCTAAATCCGAAAATCCCAATTTACTAGCAACTTTCGCAAAATATAAATATTTGCGATTAGCCATCGACTCACCACCGAAGGCGGCTTCTAGGTTATGCAGAGTATTAATGTTAGATAAATCCATAGTTTGAGAATACCTGTCAGAAAATTTTAATTGTAGGTTTTTGAGTTTGGGTTGTCCCCAAAGCAAAATGCTCGATAATTGCCAATTTCCCATTAATTCCACAAATGAAACTAGATGATTTCACTATTCAGGAATTATTGGTTAACTGAGAATTACTAGCAAAAAAACAAGCTATAAATCAGTTTGAGGAGCTAATTTTGTATAATAGAAAACGTTTTATACAATTTTTTTCGCCCATTTTTCTTTACTTGTTTTGTCTGCCGTTCCAGGAAGATTATATAAGACGAACGTTTGATTTCTGAAAAACAGTAGACTTAAAAAGTAATTTTTTCGACTCCCTACCTGCACAGATAATTTCACATCTAAAACTGAATAACTATATAGCAATTCTAAATCATTTGTGAAATTCTCTTTCTTTTCCTCTTTCTCTTTCTTTGTGTCCTACCCTTCAGGAAGCCGCTATCGCGTCTATGCGCCCTTTGCGGTTCGTTAAAAAGAATACTTTTTCACAACTCAGATAGGATTGCTATAAAACCAAGAAGCAGATATTTGATAAATAAAAACCTCAAACAACCCCACCGTTAACCCGAATGTTCTGCCCAGTTATCCAACGTGCTTTGCGATAGATGCACCCTTTTGCGCTAATGTTAGAGCGATCGCTCGACCAATTCCCCGTGATGCACCAGTGACAATTGCAACTTTCCCGGTTAAAGCTGCCATAAATAAATCCTGCTTGACTAGTGATGAGTTGCTCTTAACCTATCGCACAAAGGTTAAATTTACCTGTTGAGTATTTGTTTTTTTCCCTCAGCACTCAGCACTCAGCACTAAGACTCAGGCACAATAGACACACCATCCCGAATGTTTAGCAGTCCAGAGATAATAATTTTGTCTTCTGGCTGTAACCCGGCTAAAACTTGGTAATAGTTATTGTTGATATTGCCTAACTTCACGCGCTTTTGTTGCGCTACTAACTGGGAAACGCCTTGGGGAGTTGTTTGTGGTTGGGCGACATAAACAAAAGTTTCACCCGCCACGCGAGTGACTGCTGTAGTTGGAATTAAAACTCCTGGACGCTGACTCCAAATTAATCTTGTGCGGACTAATTGACCTGCCCTTAATTGCCCTTGGGTATTGTTGAACAATGCTTTAATTAATATCGATGGTTGTTCAGTGTTAACGTTGGGAACAATTAAAAACACTCGACTTGTACCCAAAACCTGCCCTTGAGTGCTGAGAATTTCCACAGGCATTCCCTTTCGTAATTTAGGGCCGCGCTCTAGTGGTAAAGTTAAAGCAACTTCTAAAGGTCGGGTTTCAGCAACGGTCATCAGTCGTGAAGAAGGCGTGACAAAATCACCAGCTTTTACCGAGATATCGCCTACCGTACCAGCAAAGGGAGCCGTAATTTTGTCATATTGAAGTTGTGCGGGTGGTTGTCTATTGTTAGCGGTAGCTTGCTGGAGGGCATTTTCAGCTTGCAAAATGCTAGTTTTTTGGGCTTGAATGCGAGAATTGACAGCATCTAGATTAGCTTTTGCCGTTGCCAACCTATTAGCAGCTAAATCCTTGGATTGGCGTGATATTGCACCTTGGTCTGCTAAATTGGCAGATTTTGCGTAATCTAATTGATTGGACTGGACTTCACCTAACTTTGATATGCGTTCTAGTTCCAAAGCGCGGAGTGTGGCGCGGGCGCTTTCTAGGAGGGCGGCGGTTGCTTGAGTTGCACCATTATTGCCCAGGTTGTTGGGTTGTTGGGCTTTATAATCTATTTGAATAATAGGTGTACCGATAGCAACCGTATCTCCTGGCTTGACAAATATCTGGGTAACTTGGCCAGGAATTCTCGGTAGGAGGTTGATAGAACGTCGGGACTCTAAAGTGGCAATATAGTCTGCACTTTCTTCAATTGTGCCTAATTGCACAGGTGCTATTTTGGCTCTTACCCCTGGTGTTTGAGCTTGAATGGGTTTTGTTGGCTGTACAGGAGTAAGTAAACGCCAAGCGATCGCAACTCCACCCCCTACTATTAGTATTAAAGCTAACAATAATCGCCACCATCGCCAATTTTTTTGAGGTGGTGGCGATGATGGTTCTGTAAGTTCTTTGTCAAAATCAATTTGCGGCTCAGGGGATGTCATGACTTATCAGGTTACTAAAAATAAAGTAATTGAAGAATTCAGAAGTCAGAATTCAGGAGTCAGAATGTGAACAGTAGGAGAAAAATACACCGTACTGATTGAAGACCAGCAAATTAAGAATTTGGTAGGTATCTTATACCCGTTTCTTCATTCACCAGCGACGCACTGAGCTTGCCGTTCGCGTAGCGTCTCCGCCAGGAGAAGTGTCACACTCAGGTAAATTCTGAATTCTGCCTACTGACTCCTGCATTCTGTTTGATAATTTTCGGTCTTTTTAGATGCAATTTACTGATACAGCATGAAGAGCAATAATAAATTATATGTTATACCAAATGGAAGAATGATTGCGACAAATGGATTGCTCGAAAAGCTTACCAGTAAACCCTTTCTCAATCCAAAATCTAAAATCCAAAATGGTATTAGCTCTGTCTTAATATATAGCTTTTCTAGAGTAGCCCTAATCTATCAAAAGGTTAATGATAAAAATTTAGATTGTGATAAGTTTTTTAACTGTCTTGTTCGTTATTGTGTAAAATCCTGGAACCCTGCTAAGATAATCTGTTTATCTTTGGTTAGCAGTAAGAAAGAGCATTTTTTATGTACGTTTTTTTGCAGAAATTCTACTTGGTAGATAATGTTACATAATTTCTGAATTAACGTAAATTCAATGAGTGCTTTTTGACATCACCTTCTTATTCTGACTCCTGAATTCTGACTTCTGAATTCTTCAATCAGAAATACCATAATGTTGTGCCTGCATATTCCACAAAGTTGTATATTCACCACCAAGCTGTAAAAGTTCTTGATGAGTTCCATCTTCAATTAAATGACCAGCTTTCATGACTAAAATTCGGTCAGCCATCCGTACTGAAGCTAGTCTGTGAGTAATCAAAATTGTTGTTTTACCTTCGGCTAATTCAATAAAGCGTCTGTAGAGGTCATATTCACTACGGGGGTCAAGCGCAGCCGTTGGTTCATCTAATAATAATATTTGTGCTTCCTGGCGGACAAAAGCACGCGCTAAAGCTAATTTTTGCCACTGACCACCAGAAAGTTCTGTACCGCCAAATTGCTTACCTAATGGTGTATCTTCTCTTGTAGAAAAATTATCAACAAGTGTGGTAATATCAGCTTTTTCGATTGCATACCTGAGAATATCTGGACTTTCTAAAGCCGCTAAATTTCCTAGCGCGATATTTTCTCCCAGAGTCAGCGCGTAATGACCAAAGTCTTGAAAAACCACAGCAATTTGTTGTCGCCACTGTTGTAAATTTAAATTTCTGAGGTCTATATCATCCACTAAAATACAACCTTGTGTTGGATCATACAGCCTAGTTAAAAGTTTAACTAAAGTTGTTTTACCTGCACCATTTTCGCCGACTATGGCGACAGTTTGCCCAGGGTAAAGAGTAAAAGAAATATCTTGTAAAGCTAATCGATTATCTGGATAGTAAAAGTCAACTTTCTCAAAAGTAATACCAGAACGAATCGGCATTGGTACCTTTTCGCCAGGGATGCTGATTCGCATCGGGATGGGACTGTCGAGAAAATTGAAAAACTGCTGCATATATAGAATATTTTCAAATAATTCTACCCAATTAGCGACAAATCTTTCGAGATTATTTTGAAAGTAAGTTAATGATTGGACAAATAAAAGTACACTACCAGGACTGAAATTACCCCGAAAAGCTTGCTGTACGACCCAATAAAAAGCAAAACCATTACCTAACGTACTCAGAATAGCTAAAGTTGATGACCAAAATGCTTGTTTACCACGCAGATAACGCATGGTTTGGTGTAAAGATTGAAACGCTTGTAAGTAACGCTCGATAAAAAATGAACTTAGTTGAAACAACCTGATTTCTTTAGCGTAGCTATCCGTGAGCATGAGTGAAGTGTAATATTGCATTCGCCGCGCTTGCGGACTATTTTCAAATAAAGTTAGCCAAATTGCTTGACCATATTGAGAAGAAACGACGATTTGGGGTACAGTGGCGATCGCAATTACTAATGGTATCCAAAAAGCTAAGGGAACTAGTAACCCAACTATGACTATCAAAGTCACAAAAGAGCGACTTAATTCCACTAAATTTTCTAGTAAACTTAACGGTTTATAGCCGACTTGTTGCTGCAATATTTGTAGTTCATCATAAAACATAGAATCTTCAAAACGGCTCAAATCTGCAAAATTATCGGCTTTACGCATTAACAATAAGCTGATATGCGCCGTTAACTTATCATTGAGATTTCCTTGCAGTGCCAATATCCAAGGATAAAGCATCGTTTCTAATAGCAAAGCTCCCACCCATCCTAATACCAAAGGTATCAGAACTGCATACCCTAATTCTCTACCAGATGTTAAGGCTTCTGCTACAGTATCTATCACTAACTTAGTAATCCAAACACTAATAGCAGGTAGAAAACCTTGTAATAAAGTCACAGCAATTAAGAAAACCATTTCTCTGGGTGCTGCTTGCCATAACAAAGGTAGAGAACGAAATAAAGTTTTAGCGTAGTCTGTAAACCAAACTCTAAAATCGCTCATCAATTAAACCTAATTATTTATCTTTGAAGGCAGGCAGTTATATTAGATGCTATTTCAACTCAAAACCATCTTACTTAAGATAGAACAATCTGAATGTTATGAGTCAAAAGTATACTACTCCAGAAAGAATAAAAAACTCTAGAAAAAGATAATGTTAGAGAAGTTAGATGATCAAGACAGGATAAGGTATCGCTAACAATCACACAAGATTTATCAAAGACAAGGTTTTCGGGAAGATTAATCCTCTATGGAAATTCCCATCACTGATGACAAAGTGATTTGACCTGTTGTGGATTAGTGACAATCTAAATACAAAGCTGAATGTCGTTGTTTAACTATGCCCTTATTGGCATATATATTTCAGCATTAACCACTGTCTGATTATCGGCTCGTCTTCAAATTCGCTTGTTCCTATATCTCTGATTTCATCAAATCTATTGATGGACAAATATCATCACAGTTTTTCGGCAAATTAAATGCAGATTTGCTCACAAGCTGATGAATTGAAGTTACAAGGAGTAATTGACAATGCTTGCAGAAAAAACACTGACCCAACAAACAATAGATATGCGTTTGGCAGATAAAGCTGACAAATTAGAGCAACTTTTGTTGTCTGATGAGGAAAGAGCAGCTTTAGAAAAATTAGCAATGCCTGGAATGTTAGAATCTGAAACTCAACAAAGATGGTTTGCTAATTGCGGCGGATGTGGCGGATGTGGTGGATGTCGGGGATGTTTTCCTTGTCGTGGCTGTTTTGGATGTGGTGGATGTCGGGGATGTCGGGGATGTGGTGGCTGTGGATGTCGAGTTAGTGAAACTGGCTCAATGTCAAGTGTTCCAGACGACATAGATGAGCTTGGATTTGGATACTAAATCATCTGGGGATATCTAGCATTTTAAATCCCCGACTTCTTTAAGAAGTCGGGGATCTGAAACCAAATGACTCTATTCTCTTCCTTCGTGTACTTTTATTAGACAATGGCTAAGATTTGGGGGATTCTCCACGCCACATGCTTCAAGTCGGCAAAGCCGCCCAACGCAGTGGCTCCCCAAGCCCCCGATTGGGGTACGGTTGCGTCCCCCAAACCCCCTCCAAAATCATTTTTTCGTTTTTTGTTGAGTGATCATTTTCTGGTTTTGTTGAAATTTATTTTTCTTTAGGACTTACGCACAGGCTACGGAAGAACGAACCACAGAGGCGCAGATTTCACGGAGAAATGAGAGTTTGAGAGAGTTTTTGCGTAAGTCCTATTCTTATCTGAACCGTATTGTGCTATGTAAAGCAAAAAAACTTTTACCTGACAAATTCTAAAAACAGTTTTGCAATTATTTTTGACAGCTTGAAATAATCAGATAAAGCCTATGCAATTAAATAATGCTCAACGTCTGCGTTTATTAGAACATATTGTTGTTCATGTGATGCCGTCAGATTGTAGTGGCGAAGAAACAATGATTTTTAATACAACACGGCGAACACTGACTGTAAAGGGTCAAGCACTGCGTGATGTGGAAAGTATAGTATTACCTTTACTAGATGGCTCACGAACAATCGGAGAAATTAAAGTAGAAATAGGGGAGAAATTAACAGATGCTTCAATCAATCAATGTTTAAAGTTTTTGATGGAAAATCGGTTAGTTGAAGAATTATTAGAAGATGCTGCTGATTTAAATATCCGGGCTGATTTACTGCCTCAAATGAGTCTTTATCATGAGTTGGGATTTCAGCAAAAGGATGCCCAAAAACAGTTAGTAAAAGCGAGAATTGCTGTTTTTGGACTTGGTGGTTCAGGGATGATAGCAGCAATTAACTTGGCTAGTGCGGGGATTGGTTTTCTGAGATTATGTGATGATGTCTGCACACTGACTGCTGATTTGATGATGTCAGACTCAGCATTTAATCAAATTGGTGCTTTGCGGGGTGTGGAAACTGCAAGACAAATTGCCGCGATCGCAGAAATCACCGAAACTGAAATTGTGACTGATAATTTCACAGACGATGCTACAGTCAATGCTTTACTGGAAGATGTTGACTTGGTGATTGTTGCCACTGATGCGGTCTCTGTCAATCTTGCCTATCGTCTGAATAGATTATGCTGGCAGATGCAACGCCCATTATTACCAGGTGGTGCGGCTGGTGTAGAAGGCACTTTTGGGCCGTTAGTCTTTGCTCAAGATGGCCCTTGTTATCTCTGCTATCGGATGCGGTCGATAGCTTGCGCGAAACTCCCAGAGGCGGAATTAGCCATTGAGCGATTTCTTGACCGAGAACGGCGTTCTCAACCAAGGTTGCAAGAAACTTTACCCATCGCCCAGATGTTAGTAGGAAGTTACCTAGCTCTGGATACCATTAAAATGTTTCTTGGTTTACCCATCGCTACAGATGGCAAATTAGTGCATCTAGACTTATTAGGTACAAAACTCACTCACAATGTTGTGCTGAAAAAACCAGGTTGCCCCCATTGTTCACAACAGGAGAGAATCAGTGAATAGTGCGATCGCTAGTCCACGTTGGCGTGATTTAGTTAGCCCTCATACTGGTATCATCCGCGCCATCGATAGGTTTACCAAGCCTTATACAGAGTTTGATTTCCCAGTTCTCTGGCAAGCCGAATTAGCTAATTTTCAATTGCGTAAACAGCCAGATGATTTACGCTACGGTGTCGGCAGAGGAATGACAGATGAACAAGCAATTTTTGGGGCAGTTGGAGAAGCCGTAGAGCGATACTGTGGCAGCATTGTTAATTATCGCCAACTCATTATTAGTAGCTACGCAGATTTAACTTATCCCGCCGTCCCGCCACCAAGTTTTTTCTCATTTTCAGACACCCAATACTCTGACCCAACTTTTCCTTTTCCTGCTTTTGATGAAACAACGCAGACTTCCTGGATAACTGCCATATCTCTCACCAGTAACCAACCAGTGTTAGTCCCAGCATTCATGGTTTATTTTGACTGGGATATTCATCAACCAGGAGATGACATTTTACCTGTGACTTCCAATGGTTTGGCTAGTGGCCCAAATCTTGAGTTTGCGGCTGATAGCGGCTTGTGTGAATTGATTGAGCGCGATGCTTTTATTATTAATTGGTTAAACCGCTTACCTGCGCCCCGGATTTATTTCGCCCACCGCCCCGGAATTGAGACAGAAATTTTACGTCACTACTCCCGATTTGGCATTGAGTTAGTTACCTTTTATTTGACCACTGATATTAACATCCCAGTGGTGATGGCGATGTTAATTGACCGTTCCGGCAGAACTCCGGCTGTCGCCACTGGTTTAGGATGCCATCTGGATGGTTCAACGGCGCTGCGTAAGGCAATTTTTGAAGTTTGCCAAGCCCGTTTCGGTGATATAGAACGCAAAGCTAATGGTGCTGGTTCCCATCTCCATCAATATCAAGATGTCCAGAATTTAGATGATCACAGCGCCTTTTTCTACACAACCACTCGCTTAGGTGAGTTGGAATTTTTATTTGAGCATGATAGTTATATAGCCGTTGAAGATTTACCAACGTACACCTCTGCCACAGAAGCAGAAAAATTGCGGACTGTCATCACAAGATTGCATTCTGTGGGCGCTGAACCATATTTAGTTGATATTACAACGCCTGATGTAGCACCGCTTGGTTTTCGCGTCGTGCGGACTTTGGCGAGTGAATTAGTGCCGATATATTTTGGTTATGGGTTAGAACCATTGGGAAATCGGCGGTTATTTGAAGTACCACAAAGGTTAGGTTATAGTGGGCGACGCAGCGAAGCTGATTTAAATCCCTGTCCACATCCTATGGCTTAAATAGGTCGGGACACAAGTCGAAAATAGGCAGTATGAAACGCATCCCGCCTAGAACTAAAGTTCCAGGCTGATAGCCAAAGTCCACAAAGCGTGGACTGGAATGAGTTTTTTTTGAGGTGTAGGTTGGGTGGAGGAACGGAACCCAACAGAGTCTTGAGAATGTTGGGTTACGCTATCGCTACACCCAACCTACTATTCTATTCTCTTAACTGAACCGTATTGAGTTATACATCACTCATCACTCATCTTTATGTATACAGTCAACGAGCCACTAGAATTAGCTCTTCTCTATCACTTAAACTCCCCAGTACCGAAAAGTTATGTCAAGCGCGTTCCGGCTACGGAAATGCGATATATGCCGGAGGCTACTTTTTTGGAATTGCCCAAAGCACCGCATGACAATTCTTTGAGCCTGCTTTTAGAGCAACGGTCTTCTGTGCGATCGTTTGTTAATACAACTATGCCGTTGATTAAATTAGCTCAATTGCTGGATGCGGGATGTGGTTTAAATGGGTTACGTCACACAGAGGGTTACACCTATGAAGCGCGAAACTCACCATCGGCGGGGGGGCTGTATCCGTTGGAAGTGTTTGTCTCAACCCAAGCGGTAGAAAATTTAGCTGATGGACTTTATCATTATGAACCGCGTGGTCATGGCTTACATCTGGTGAATCAGGCAGTACCTAATGATTTTGTGGAAGCTTTACTGCAACAAAACTACATTGTGAATGCAAATGCTTTGGTGATATTCACGTCTATTTTTATGCGATCGCTGTGCAAATATGGTGCGCGGGGCTACCGTTTTGCACTTTTAGAAGCTGGTCATCAAGCAGAAAATATTTGTCTGATGGCTGTGCAATTAGGTTTGGGTAGTCTTTGCATTGGTGGTTTTCATGACCTGAGCCTCAATAAGATGTTGGGTATTGATGGCAAACGTCATGCGGCGCTTTATTGTGTTGCTGTCGGGACTGGTGTCGTAATCTAAAATTAACCGCAGATAGACGCGGATAAACGCAGATAAAAAGACCATAAGAAATTGCTAAAAAGCTTATGGTATCGTTATTATTTCTTTTTACTTTTGCCTTGTTGTACTAGCTAAATTTTTTTCGGGAAAACTTATAGTTGTGTATGATGTAATCAAGGTTTGCTCAAAAACTTTCGCTAGAGCCGTTTGAAATCGTTGGCGATGCTTGAGTTTAAAAAATGGTCTCACTATTTCTAAGTCTTTACTGTTATCTTCTGGGTTAGGGAAAATCTTTATTGCGCGTAAAGTGCCTAACTGAATTTCTTTTTTTACCATTAACTCAGAAATTCCGGTAGCACCTACGCCACTTTCAACGGCGGCTTTGGCCATTTCGCCACTGTTGAAAACTAAAATGACATTGAGTTCATACAAATTAATACCCCAATTTTTTAAGGCTTCTTCAAATCTTTGCTGAGTACCAGAACCAGGTTCGCGCATTACCCAAGCTGTTTGAGTTAGTTCTGTAACGGTGATTTCTTGGCGTTCAAACCAAGGGTGAGTTTCGCCCACAACAATTTGTAAGCGATCGCTCCCGATGATTTCTTGTTCTAAAGTATTCTGTAAGGCTGGTTTGACATCGCCTTCGACTAAACCAATGTCAAACTGTCCCATTGCTGTTCCTTCGCAAATTGTTTCCGCATTTGCCAAACAACAATCAACAGTAATCTGCGGATACTTACTTTTAAACTCACTAATTTTTCGGGGTAGCCAATAGTTACCAATGGTTAAACTCGAACCTAATTTTAATTCACCCCGTTGGAGATTATTTAATTCTCGCAATCCCCGTTCTGTTAATGTCACTTGGTCAAGAATTTTCTGAGCTTCTACTTGTAATAATTTACCAGCTTCAGCAATTTCAATGTGACGACCAATGCGATGAAATAGTTTGACTCCATATTCTTGCTCTAAATTATGAATCGCAGCACTGACGGCTGGCTGGGTAATATAAAGCTCCTCAGCTGCACGCGTAAAGTGTAGATGTTCTGCTACAGCGAGAAAGATTCTGAGCTGTTCCAGCGTCATTCCTGCCATACTTCATTATCCCTAAAAACCTTGATGTAAAAATTTAATCACTTATATTTATAATTTTGACAAATAAAAACATTTGATTCTATTGATTAAATTAAATACAGTAGAAAAATAAGACTAATAAATACACCCATTGCGAATGTGCCTATTTGAATAGGAAAAAATGTAGCTTAATTGTCAACAAAATCTGAGATTATAAATAATTTGGAGCATTAAAAGTGTTATTGAGACTTGTGTTATTACCATCTCTGCATTAAAATAAATTTTGGCAAAAATGTACCGACAAATTAAATATATTTTGCAAGTGCGATCGCTGCACAAATGGCAAATTATCTGGAAAGAAATTTGCTATCATTTTGGGATTTTTTGGAGAGGGGCTTCTTGGAGTTTAAGGGTGTTACTGATGCAATTAGAGTCTAAACCAACAACAGAAAAGCAAGAAACTAAGCAAGAAACTAAGAAACTTGGTAGGCTAAATCCATCGCGCATCAGGGATCATTTAGCCAATGAACGCACTTACCTAGCTTGGATGCGAACCGCGATCGCGCTGTTGGGTTTTGGAGTCGTTATCGTCCGTCTGCGAGCCTTTCAAGTCCCCCTATTACCCACACCCGGTAACGGCTGGAAATTGGGTTTAGTCTTTTCGCTAGTTGGGTTAATAACAGTCTGGCTGTCAACTGCCCATTATTTTGCTGTACGGCGTGATATTGAAGATGATAATTATGAGCCTACAGACCGTTGGGTGATTTTATTCAGTTTGGCAATTATGATTCTCGGCTCTGGAGTCATTTATTATGTGTTTACCACTCCTCTGAGTCCTTTGAGTCCAGTAATTCCAGAGTAATAGGACTTTGCTAAGGGTCTACGTATCTACAACCCTCACACCCATTCTTAACCAACAATCTTTGTGTGTAAGTCCTAAATTGAGATGATTGTCTAATTAATGGTTCTTAACATTGTTGGTTTTTTTGTTTATATCTATACATAAATGTTAGTGAATATGTAGTTGATGGGAATACTAGCGGAGTGCAGAGTTTGTCTGCACAGCTTGTTGAGCAACAACAGAAACTAACTTGTTCTGTGAGGTATGTATAGATGATGACAGTCAATGCTAACCCCATCATTCCCGGATATGAACTTAGCTCACAACTGTATGCTGGCTCCAGAACGCTTGTATATCGAGCTATCCGCAAATCAGATCAACTCCCAGTTGTCATCAAATTGCTAACCTCACAATATCCGAGTTTTAGTGAACTACTGCAACTCCGCAATCAATATACCATTAGCAAAAATCTCAACATTGCTGGGATTATTCAGCCGTTATCTTTAGAAACATATAACAATGGTTATATTCTCGTAATGGAGGATAGCGGGAAAATCTCATTACGAGACTATATTAAAAACAATAATTTATCCCTAAGAGAATTTTTGCATATTGCTCTGCAATTAAGTATTAGTCTTGATGAATTACATCAAAATCGCGTGATTCATAAAGATATTAAACCAGCAAATATTTTAATTCATCCCCAAACAAAACAAGTCCAATTAATAGATTTTAGCATTGCTTCATTACTCCCCAAAGAAACTCAAGAAATCAAAAATCCTAATATTTTAGAAGGAACTTTGGCTTATATTTCGCCTGAACAAACCGGAAGAATGAATCGAGGTATAGACTACCGTAGTGATTTTTATTCGCTGGGGGTGACATTTTATGAATTATTAACCGGAGAATTGCCATTTAATAGCGATGATCCGATGGAGTTGCTGCATTGTCATTTGGTAAAAATGCCAACGGTAGTAGGGAACAGGGAGGAAATTCCGCAAGTACTGGCAGAGATTGTGATGAAACTGCTGGCGAAAAATGCCGAGGATAGATATCAAAGTGCTTTAGGATTAAAGCATGATTTAGAACTTTGTTTAACCCAACTCCAAGAGACAGGCGAAATTAGAGAGTTTAAAATTGGTAAGCGGGATGTGTGCGATCGCTTCCTCATCCCAGAAAAATTATATGGTAGAGAAGCGGAAGTTAATTGCTTATTAGAAGCCTTTGAACGTGTAGCTAGTGGCACATCAGAAATGATGTTGGTGGCGGGATTTTCTGGGATTGGGAAAACGGCTGTAATTAACGAAGTTCACAAACCAATTACCCGTCAGTATGGTTATTTTATCAAAGGTAAGTTTGACCAATTCAATCGAAATATTCCCTTCTCTACCTTTGTCCAAGCTTTGCGTGATTTGATGGGGCAATTATTATCAGAATCAGATACAAAATTGGCACAGTGGCGGAGTCGGATTTTAGAAGTTGTGGGGGAAAATGGGCAAGTTTTAATCGAGGTAATTCCCGAATTAGAGCGTGTAATTGGGAAACAATTGCCTGCGCCAGAATTATCAGGAACTGCCGCCCAAAATCGGTTTAATTTATTGTTTCAGAAGTTTATTGCTGTCTTCACCAAATCAGAGCATCCGTTGGTGATATTTTTGGATGATTTACAGTGGGCAGATTTAGCTTCTTTGCAGTTAATTAAATTATTAATGGAAAACCAAAGTTTTCTATTGTTGTTGGGGGCTTATCGAGATAACGAAGTATCATCCGCACATCCATTAAGATTGACAGTAGAGGAGATAAAGCAGGCTGGGAAAACAGTGAACACCATCACTTTAACTTCCCTGGCTTGGGTGGATATGAATCAGTTAGTGGCGGATACATTGCATTGTAGTACTGAGCAAACACAGCCCCTCACTGCATTAATTGAGCGTAAAACTAGAGGCAATCCTTTTTTTATTACGCAATTTCTCAAAGCATTATATGAAGATGGAATAATTAACTTTAATTACCTGCAAGGTAATTGGGAATGTGATTTAACAGCAGTAAATACACTAGCTATAACTGCTGATGTGGTGGAGTTTATGGCTAGTCAATTGCAAAAGTTACCCGAAGCGACACAAAATGTTTTGAAGTTGGCTGCTTGTATTGGTAATTCCTTTGATTTAACTACTTTAGCAATTGTTTCTGAGCAGTCACCAAATGATACAGCAACAGCATTATGGCAAGCATTACAAGAGGGCTTGATTTTACCCCAAAATGAAATCTATAAATTTTATTTGTACCAGACAGAAACTAATGTTAATCAGGGGCAGATGCAAAATGTTGCTTATCGATTTTTACACGATCGCATTCAACAAGCTGCTTACTGTTTAATTCCCCAAGCGCAAACAACAGCAACTCACTATCAAATTGGGAAACTACTCCTCCAGCATACTTCCCTAGCAGAACGAGAAGACAAAATTTTTGATTTAGTCAATCAATTTAAACTAGGTATTGATTTAGTTATCCATCCCCAAGAACAGCAAGATTTAGCTGAATTGAATTTAATCGCCGGACGGAGAGCGAAAATTTCTACAGCTTACGCCGCCGCCGTTGAATATTATGGAGTTGCCAGAAAATTATTAGCAAATCATCATTGGCAAATATCTTATGATTTAATGCTGACAATCTATACAGAAGCAACAGAAGCGGCTTATTTGAATACAGATTTTGAGCAGATGGAGGAACTATCTGCAATAGTATTAAATCAGGTGCAGAATATTTGGGATAGTATACCTATCTATGAAATTAAAATACAAGCTTGTATTGCTCAAAATCAACTGCGCTTAGGCTTAGATACAGCCTTGGCAATTCTGCATCAGTTGGGGATAGATTTACCAAATCAGCCTACATACCAAGATGTTAATCAAGCACTAGAAAAAACAAGTTTAATCTTGGGTGAAAAAAATACCACAGAAATACTTGATTTGCCTGTGATGACAGATATTCGCGCCCAAGCTGCGATGCGAATTTTAGCAAGTATGTTTGGGGCTGCATATAATGGCTGTCCAGAAATGTTACCTTTAACAATTTGTGAACAAGTTAACTTATCAATTCAATACGGTAATACAGCTTTATCAGCTTTTGCATATACAAGTTATGGGTTAATTCTTTGTGCTTTTACTGGTGCGGTCGAAACCAGCTACAAATTTGGGCAACTGGCTTTAAACTTAATGGAGAAGTTTTCTGCTCAACACCTGCGTGCGAGGATAGCAGCCGTCTTTAATAATTTTATTAGACATTGGCAAGAGCCTCTGAAAGTGACGCTGACATCTTCATTGCAAGGCTACCAAAGTGGATTAGAAACTGGGGATTTAGAATGGGCTGTATGGTGCATATTTGGTTATAGCTTCCATTCTTATTGCACTGGTAAAGAACTAACAAAATTAGAACAAGAGTTAGCTATATATAGTAAAGCGATCGCCCAACTCAAGCAAACCACAGCCCTGAATTATCAAAAAACCTATCACCAAGCGACTTTAAACTTACTCGGCTATAGTGAAACGCCTTTTTTGTTAGTGGGGGATGTGTACAACGAAGATGAGATGTTACCCCAACATCAAGCAGTTAATGATCGTCCGGCTGTTTATCATGCCAAGATTAACAAAATTATTCTCTGCTACTTGTTTGGCGAATATCAGCAAGCGATCGCAGAGGCTGAGATTGCTGCACAATATTTAGATGGGGTTCCGGGTTTATTTGTCAGCGTTTTGCTACCTTTCTACGATGCTTTAGCACAGTTAGCCATCTTTAACCAAGTTGCAGAACCGGAAGCATCGGCTATTTTAGAGCGTGTGCAACTTCATCAAGCAAAACTCAAACAATGGGCAGATTTAGTCCCCAGTAATCATTTACACAAGTATCACTTAGTAGAAGCTGAACTGTGCCGTGTTTTGGGCAAACCTTATGATGCAATGGAATTATATGATCGCGCGATCGCCACAGCCAAAGAAAATCATTACATCCAAGAAGAAGCATTAGCCAACGAACTCGCAGCCAAATTCTACCTTGAACGCCACAAAGAAAAAATCGCCGCAGGTTATATGCAAGAAGCCTACTATTGCTATGCTCATTGGGGTGCGAAAGCCAAAATCGATGATTTAGAACAACGCTATCCTCATTTATTGCGTCTAATTCTCCACAAAACCACACAGAACTGGAACCCATTGGAAACACTGGCGAGTATTGCAACTGTGAATGGTGTGATTAATACCAAAAATACAACCTCTCATTCTTCTAGTACAAGTATTAATACAACTCTGGATTTTGTCACTATTCTCAAAGCTTCTCAAGCCATCTCTGGCAAAATTCAACTGGATGAACTGCTACACCAACTAACGCAGATGATTCTCCAAAATTCTGGCGGCGATCGCTGTGCGTTGATTTTGCCGAATAATCAAGGAGAATGGTTATTGAGAGCAATCAGCACACCCAATAACACCGAACTTTGTTGTCAACCCCTGGAAGGTAATCCTAATTTACCTGTGAAGTTGATTCAGTATGTCAAAAACAGTCAAAAAGTGGTGGTAGTTGATGAACTTAAAACTGATTTACCTGTAATTGATGAATATTTATGGCAACGTCAACCAAAAAGTTTATTGTGCTTGCCAATTCTCAATCAAGGAAATTTAATTGGGATTTTGTATTTAAAAAATAATTCTGCCAGTGGAGTATTTACGAGCGATCGCATCTTAGTTCTCAACTTTCTGTGTATTCAAGCTGCTATTTCTTTAGAAAATGCTCGCTTATACCAACAAGTCGAAAATTATTCTTACACTTTAGAAGCAGAAGTAGAACAAAAAACCCAGGCTCTCAACCAAAAAGCCCAAGATTTAGAACAAACTATTAAACAATTACAACAAACCCAAGCCCAATTAATTCATACAGAAAAAATGTCATCTCTGGGGCAGTTAGTTGCTGGAATTGCCCATGAAATTAATAATCCAGTGAGTTTTATCCAAGGCAATATAACTTATACCAAAGGTTATATTCAAGATATGATTAGTTTGTTAACACTTTATCAGCAAGAATATCCCCAGCCCAGCCAAGCTATTAAAAAGAAAAGCCAAGAAATTGATATCGATTTTATCTTTGATGATGTGAATAAAATTCTGGAATCAATGGAGACAGGAAGTAATCGCATCAGCCAGATTGTTTTGAGTTTACGCAACTTCTCGCGCTTGGATGAATCCGGAATTAAAGCAGTAGATTTGCATAGTGGGATTGAAAGTACTTTGCTCATTTTGCAACACCGCTTGCAAGGTTCAGCAATTCAACCAGAAGTGCAGATAGTGAAAGAATATGGCAAACTACCTCTGGTAAATTGCTATCCTAGCCACTTAAATCAAGTTTTCTTAAATATTATTAATAATGCCATTGATGCCATTCGAGATAATCGCCAATGCAGTGAATACCCAGAAATTCGTATTCGCACTGAAGTGATAGATAATGACCACTTACGCATTGCGATCGCCAATACAGATAGTACAATTCCTGTACATATCCAAAACCGCATTTTTGAACCATTTTTTACCACAAAACCCTTCGGGCGTGGTACAGGGTTGGGTTTATTTGTTAGCTATTCAATTATTCAACAACATGGCGGTAATTTGAGCGTGCGATCGCAGCCAAATGCAGAAACAGAATTTGAAATTATTCTGCCTATTGCTTCTGTTACACCTAAATCTTAAAATTTACTTGCGATTAAATGATGCAATTAACGTATTTTGAGCAACTAACATTTGATTAAGAGCTTCTAGCGCGGTTGTTTGGTAACGAACGTGAGCATCAATAAATAAACGAATAATTTGGGCGATTAAATCTCGGAGTTCTGCTTCTTGTTGTGTCGCGGGAAAGTCAGGAAATTGTCTACTAATAGTGGTATCCAAAGGATGGGTAACAGAAAAATGGTTTGCGCCTTCGAGGATCAGTAAATAACTATCATTTCTACCACCTGCGATCGCTTCTTGGAAAGTCCTGATTATAGGAGTTGTTGGTTGTTCCCAAGTTACGCCATAGTTATTGCTACTGTTCGCAATCACGCCATCGCAAGTTCCGCCAATCAAGAGTAACGGTAAGGAGTCTGGTAAGGATAAGATTGTCCCGGCTTTATACCCTAGTTGTACAGTTGCTGCTGTATGTACGCCATAACCAAAGGCGGCTACTACCTGTGAGCAAAATCCCGGATCTGCACTTTCAATTGCAACTCTACCACCAGCAGAATGTCCACCCAAAATGATTTTGTCTAAATCAAGCAAGCCAGCCAAAATCCCTTCCACTTGCAACCGTTCCAAGGTTTTCAGCAATGTGGGTAAAGCTGAAGCTGTCGCCCCTTGACCATAATTATCGGGAGCCAGCATACTCAAATCAACGCCGGGAGTCATCGCCACAAACCCAGGTATATTTTCCGCAATCCAGGAAAATGTCACAACTACCAGCCCAAACTCGGCTAATTTCACCGCCAACCATTGATACATTTCCGGGCCACAGTTAATTCCGTTGAACAAAATCACGACTGGAAACTTAGATGCTTGAGTTTCAGCCGGAACAAGACTTAAATTTTGTTCTGGTTCTGGGTAGAAAACCTTGAGGTGAATACTATTATATGGTGGCGAAATATTTTCAACTGTCGCAGCTTGGAAAAAGGCTCGAACTTTCATAACAAATCAGTAATGGAAAATTGACGCTGGCGATCAAGTTCTTGCAGTTTGATTTTTTCGTTATAAAATGCCTCATAATAAGCTCGGCATTTTTCCGGCTCTGCGTCTGGATCGGTTTGTTGCCATAATTCTAAAAAGTGACGATAACGTTTTTCTCGCAATACTCTTTCCATCCCAGCAGTTGCAGCTTGGACAACTTGCGGGGTGCGGAGTAGCTCTTTTTTACTCTTTTCATTTAAATGAAATAAATGTGAGATTAATTCGATTTCTTCACCTAATTCTAAATATCTATCTTGCAAGCTGGAGATTAAATCCTCTTTTGAGTGCTGGACACTGAGCGCAGTCGAAGTGTGAGTGCTGGGTGCTGCATACTGAGCGGAGTCGAAGTGTGAGTGCTGAGTATTAGATTCCTCTAATTCTAAAATTTGTCCCCACAAAAACCGATGATGAGACAAACTAAAATCTAGATTTCGTTCTTCCAGTTCGTTAATAATTACTTGTCGTTGTTCGGGACAGTGCAAATAAATTTGTAATAATAAAGCTTCGGCTCGTTCTAAAAGACTTTTATCTGTTTGTGGAACTGGTGCTTTTTTATTGCTACTCGATTCTCTTTTTGTAGTTGTCGGCTGAGAAAATTTAATTACATTCGGGGCGATTTGAGTCAGCAAATTTTCCACCCGTAAGGGGATTAATCTCGTATCACCCAAGCTGAGAATTTCCGCACAGTGCGAAACATAATAGTTGCGAGTATCGGTGTTAGCGATATTTTTGAGTAATTTGACTATTTGCTGAGTTACTTGTTGAAAATCGGTAGCTTGTTTTAAATCGCGGTCTTTGGTAATTTGTTGAATTTGCCAATCTAACCACAGTGGCGCATTTTGCAACAAGCTTTGATAATCTTCTGTGGTATGAGTATGCAAATATTCATCAGCATCTTTACCATCGGGAATATTGAGAATTTTGAGTTGGACTTCACCTTTGTAGGCTAAATCTGCAATTTCGCCGATCGCTCTTTCTGCGGCGTTAGTCCCGGCTTTATCAGCATCAAAGTTGAGAACTAACTGTTTCGAGTCGGTGTAACGTAACATTAACCGGACTTGTTCTAAACTCAAGGCTGTACCCAAAGAAGCCACAGCATTGTTAATCCCCGCCGCATGAAGGGCGATCGCATCAAAATACCCTTCTACTACCACAGCTTGGTCAACTTGAGCAATTCCGGTTTTGGCTAAATCTATGGCGAATAAAGTTTTACCTTTATTAAATAGTTCGGTTTCTGGGGAATTGAGATATTTGGGCTGTTCATCCGTCAATGTGCGTCCGCCAAACGCAATCACCCGCCCTTGAATATCGCGGATGGGAATCATCAAGCGATCGCGGAACACATCATAATAACCGCCCCCTTCTTTGCGCGGCTTAATCAATCCTGCCTTTTCTACCAACTGCACAGGATAATGTTTATTTTCCACCAAATATCTATACAGCGTTTCCCAACCAGCAGGGGCGTAACCCAAACCAAACTGCTGAATAGTTGCTTCCTTTAATTTGCGGTTCTCCAGTAAATACTGTAAAGCCTTTTGCGCCTGGGTTTGACGCAGGGCGTGTTGATAAAAATTGGCTGTGGCTGCGAGAACTTCATATAACTGTTCGCGCAACGATAATTGACGCTGTAATTCTTGTCTTTGTTCAGGTTCTAGAGTTTGGACATTTACTTGATAGCGCCGCGCCAAATCCAGCACCACTTCCGTAAACGACTGCTTACCCAAATCCATCAAAAACTTAATTGCATTTCCCCCAGCATTGCAGCCAAAGCAATAATACATTTGCTTAGTTTGACTGACTGTAAAGCTAGGACTCTTCTCGCTATGGAAGGGACACAAACCGATAAAATCTTTACCACGCTTGCGTAAAACTACGTGTTCTGATACCACATCCACAATATCAGCACGTTGTTTAATTTCCTCAATTGTGTCTGGGTGCAAGCGGGGAATGTACATATTAGTCCTTGGTTATTGGTCATTGGTCATTGCCAAGGACAAAGGACAAATGACTAATGACAAAATACTTCTGATAGCTATTATATTCTTGTTGCTAGACGAAGAATTATGTATATAGCAGTTCTTACTTGCTTGTAATACAGTTGGAACCCCACCCCGCATTTGCTGACGCAAACGCTCCCCTCCCCGCAAGCGGGGAGGGGTTGGGGGTGGGGTTGAAATGTACCTCATCCAACCGAGAACCGCTATAGAATTGCTTACGCTTAACTTTTTAAGAGGAAATACTGAAGATGGGGCGTATTTTTATTTCGGCGGCGCACGGAGGCAAAGAAGCAGGAGGAATCGATCCAGGTTCAATTGCTGGGGGAACTACAGAAGCCAGAGAAATGATTCTGCTGCGGGATTTAATTGTTACAGAACTACGGGCGCGGACATTTGAAGTTTTGGCTGTTCCTGATGATTTAAGCGCCGCCGACACCATCACTTGGATTAATTCTCGTGGTCGTCGGGGAGATGTCGCCCTGGAAATTCATGCTGATTCCGCCAGTAGCCCAACGGTGCGTGGGGCTAGTGTATTTTATATTGCCAGTAATAATGAGCGTAAAAGTAATGGTGAACTGCTGTTAGTGGGTTTGTTACGCCGTGTTCCCCAATTACCGAATCGGGGAGTGAAACCAGATAGCGATAGTGGTTTGGGACGTTTAGCCTTTTGTCGTCAAACAACACTGCCTTCATTATTAATGCAGGTGGGATTTCTCAGTAGCCCTGATGACCGCGCCTTGCTGCAAAACCGTCGCCGTGATTTTGCTTTGGGTATTGCTGATGGTTTGGCTTCTTGGAGTCGTGTTGTTGACCCTACACCCGGAACTCCCACCGAACAAACTTATCCATCGATTAATATCAACATCAATGGGCAGAGTTATTCAGAACAAGGAATATTAGTGAATGGTAATGCTTATATTCCCATTGATTTAGTAGACCGCTTGCGAATTGACTTAACAACAGCCGCCAATGTCAACCGAATTACCTATCGCCGAGTTGTCTATGTCAAAGCTGTGGAACTGCGGGATTTTAATATTTCTGTCAACTGGGACAGTACAACCCGCACTGTTAACCTGCGTTCGATTTTAGTGATCTGCAAAGGTCAGATGGATCAAATTATCTCCCGTGGTAATACTTCCGAAGTGCAGCTACAACTCTTTCTGCGAAATAATAATGAAAATGCTTTAGCCAAGTTTCCTGATATTCCCAAACTCTATCGAGAAGAAGCCTCAATTGAAGGGGTAAATTACGATATCGCCTTTTGCCAAATGTGTGTTGAAACTGGTTTTTTACGCTTTGGTGGTGATATTCGACCAGAACAAAACAACTTTGCTGGACTGGGGAGTATTGGCGGTGGTTCTGATGCGGCGGCGTTTGATAGTGCCAGAATTGGAGTTAGGGCGCATATTCAACATTTAAAAGCTTACGCCAGTTTAGAACCGTTAGTAAATGAAGTGGTTGACCCTAGATTTCGCTTTGTCACCAGAGGAATTGCACCTTTAGTTAGTCAACTTTCTGGTCGTTGGTCAGCAGATTTAGATTATGGGGCTAAAATTACGGCAATGGTGCAGAGATTATACGAGTCAGCCGGATTCATGTAATTGTGAACTATCTCCTACCTCGGCGCTACAATAGCGATCGCGTCCCTGTTTTTTGGCATTGTACAGTGCTAGATCAGCCAAGGCGATGAATGTATCTGGCTTGAAGTCTAACGTGGGAATAACAGAAGTAATACCCAAACTCACAGTGATGATATTCTTGACACTAGATTTCTCATGAGGAATCGCCAGTTCATGAATTGCTTCCTGAATTCTTTGCGCTACAGTTATCGCTCCTACTAAATTAGTATTAGGTAGTAATACTAAAAATTCTTCTCCACCGTAACGCGCCACAAGATCAGCAGGACGATAAAGAATATGTTGAACTGTTTGTGCTACTTTGATTAGACAATTATCACCTGCAAGATGACCATAACAATCGTTATAAAGTTTGAATTGATCAACATCAAATAAAATTAGTGCAAGAGGTTGTTGTTCGCGTGCGAGGCGGTGACATTCTGCTTGTAGTTGTATATTTAAACAGCGTCGGTTAGCTACTTGAGTCAAACCATCAAGATTAATCAGTTTTTCTAATTTCTGATTTGCATCTTCCGCTTTTTCTTTCGCAATGACTAACTCGGCTGTTCTTTCTTGGACTCGTTGTTCTAAAGTTGTCAAAGATGTTTGTAACTGAAGTGCCATATTATTAAAAGATGTCGCCAATTGACCGATTTCATCTTGAGAGTTAATTTTGGCGCGGATATCTAAGTTACCTGCGGTAAACTGAGCAACAATTTTGGTAAGATAAATGATTGGCTTTGTGAGCAGTTGACTAATCACAATAGCAATGATTGTTACTACTGAAGCAATCAAAGCAAACAGCAACATAGCATCAGTAATTTGCTTGTCTACAGGTGCTAGGGCAATTGCTAGGGGGCGAATAAATAATACCGACCAAGGTTCATATTTTAAATGAGCGATCGCAATCAAATTTACCTGATTGGCTGTTGTTGATAAAGATGTAATTAAATATGATTGTTGATTATCTAATGCTTGCTTGAGTTGCCATTCATTAGTTGCTAATTGTTCCACAGGAGCATTAGGCAACAGACTTTTTTTTTGGAGTTGTGTTACTACTTCCAAAGGCAGAGGTACAATTGATTTAAATAGTAGTTCTGGTGCTGTACTATGTGCTAAATAAATATGATTTTCATCTAACAAAATCGCAAAGGCTTTAGCCCCAGCCCGTTCAGTTTCTCTGGTGACTAACTGCTGTACCACAGTTGCATTGTAAGCAACCCGCAATACCCCCAATATTTTACCCTTGGCATTGCGGACTGGACTACTAAAAACCAGGGTAACAAGGTCAGGAATTTGTGGCGATCGCTTCATGCTAGAAACAAAAGATAAGCCAGTATGCAATGGTTGTTGAAAATAATCTGCGGCTGATTCATCTTTACCAATATTCGATGTGTGGGTATCTAAAACATTTTTCCCGTTTAAATCCAGCAAAGAATACGAGAGAATATTCAGCATATCTTTGCGACTGAGGCGACTTAAAGTTTCTGTCGCCAATTGCATTTCCTGGCTATTATTTCGTTGTTTTGGAGTTAAGCTCAGGTAACGTGACAACCCTGGTAAAATTGCCTCTACCCGCACCGCATTCAAATTAGCATCAATAAAAGCATCGATTCTATTTGCTGTTTCCTTAGCCGCCGCAGATAAAGCCTGTTTTGCATTTTCAGTCAGTGCTGTTTCTGTGGTTTGTTTGTTAATACAAGACAGTAACAGCAAGGGAATTAAAGCTACAATTAGAAATGAAGCAATTAACTTACTCCGAATACCGCCCAAAAATGTTCGCTGCATAGCTTTAAATTATGAGGGAGGGTTCACAAAGGTAGAATTGAACAAACCTTTTAACTCTGGAAGGCGGGTGACATTTCCAGCACGAATGAAAAAGTCTGCATATATCTTGGCAGTTTTGTAGATAGAATGAGGGTTACTAGATTGAAAAAATTGGCGATTATCGGCTAAATTAGTGAGTTTGATGCCCTCTAGAGACAGGGTATGAATGGGAATATTTAAAGCCTTGCTGATGATGGTGTTTCCTTCCTGAAGATGGTCTTTCCAATAGCTTGAGGCTTGCAGCCAAGCCCGCACAAATCCACGAATATCTTCAGGGCGATCGCGGATGATATCTTTACGAAAGATAATCATATCTAAAATCAAGCCAGGGGTTTCTTTACTAGTAAATAAAATATGTCCCCCTAATTTCACAGCTTCTGTCAGATGAGGTTGCCAAGTATGTCCGGCTTGAATCACATTATTTTTCAGACGTTGAGGAATATCTAAAGCTTCTGATTGTACGAAGCTGATATCATCGCTAGTTAAGTTGGCACTTTTTAACATTTCCGTCACAAACACTTCACTAAAACCGCCGAGATTTGCCCCTAACTTTTTCCCTTTCAAATCAGCAATGGTTTTAATTTGTGATTTGGCAACTACCACATCTGCACCTGTTGATTCATCGATCACAATCACTCCTTGAATATCAGGATTTGTGGCACTCAAAATCATGAAACTTCCTAATGATAATGAAATTCCATCATATTTACCAGCACTGAAATTTGCTTGTTCTAATTTTGCATATCTTTTATAAATTAGTTCTACATCTACCCCTTGGGCTTGAAAAAATCCCTTTTCTTGAGCAATTATTCCAGGATACTCCCCGACAAACGAGCCAAATTGCACTTTCAAAGGCGGACGTTGCAATTTTGTTGGCGCTGAACTATGACAAGCCAACAGCAAACAAGCTGTAATCAGAAAAAGACTTACGTGTCTTAGTAGTTTAAACATCAAATTTGGAACTGCGTCCAGAAATCATCGCTATTACTAGTCAGGACTGACGCACAAAGATTATCTGTGAAGATTGGGTGTAAGGGTGAAACCTGGATTTCTCACAAGAGAGAAATCCAGGGGTGTGGGGAGTGTGGGAGGATGGTGAAAAAATCTTTCCCCCCACACTCCCCTCTCTCTCCACACCCGCTACCTATACGTGAGAAATTCGGGTGAAAGGGTTTGGGGTGTAAGGATTTTGAATAAGTACACTCCTATACCCCTGAACCCCTACACCCTTGATTTTTCATTTTGATGCGTAAGTCCTAACTGTGATTTTCATATAGCAACCTACCGATTACATGAATGGGGGAAGAATACCCAGTTGTTGCATCAAAGCCATAATATCTGCCTGTCCCCAATGTTCTAGCACTTTGCCGTCAACAATCTGGTCTATGTGCATCACGGCAAATTTCACTGGCTGACCTGTGGGCGGAAAACCCAGTAATTCTCCTGTATGAGTACCGCTAAATGTCCCACGGGTAACGACTTTATCATTCTCCACAATCACATCTGCAAATGTATGCTTCCCATCAGGAAAAGCATTCCGCATCATCAACCCATACTCGATAAAACCATTTAAATCGAGAGGTTCCGATGTGCCTGTTGTATGGGCGATGAAATTTGCGGCGATAATTTTTTTGGCTTGTTCAACACTGCCATTGTCAAAGGCTTGGTAAAATTCCAGGGCGATGGCCTTGTTTTGTGCGGTAGACATGGTTAGATAGTGACAGGATATTAAGCATTTAAATACCTTGATATTTAACCATCGTCAAGAAAGAAAACAAAGGATATGGGCGGAGGAGAGAACCTGACAGGGGTAGAATTTTTACGTTCTGACCCAAAAACATTGATTTAGGGTGTAGGGGTGTACTTCTCTGCGAGACGCTCCGCGAACGGCTGCGCCCTTCGGCCAAGCTCAGTAACCAGGGTGTGAGAGGGATGAAACTCTGATTAAATCGTGATTTTTAGAGTTGCTACTCATCACTCTGTTAAAAACCTACTAGTGTACCAACCCAAAATTGCTACGTGGAGGTAAGCAAGGGAGCAAGGGAGCAGGGGAGCAGGGGAGAAACTTGCAGTAAGTCTTTCCCCCCTGCCCCTCTGCCCCTCTGCTCCTCTGCTGACCACAACGCAAAGTTTCCTTGGCAGACTACTACACCTGTGAGGAGGAGAGAACCCCATACCGAAAGTAGGGTTTATTTATTAGCTGCTGTTGTGGGGTGGAGGGGAATTAACGGCTGTTGGGAAATCGCTTCTAACCCGACCGATCGCAAAATATCATCCCAATCTCGAACTAAAGTTAAATCATTGGGACGGGCAGCACGTAAATCAGCCAAGGTTTTTAGGGTATCATGCCAAAAACCATTTTCTGCATAGATGATGACACGTTGTTTAGGTGTTGCTGTTTGTAATTTACTTGCTACAGTTGGGGGTACTTCGATGCGTTCAATCCAGCCACTAGCGGTTGGATCGCCACTGCGATCGCCGTTGGTAGCATCACACAGTAAAGACAAGCGCCATCGATATTTCTTCCCGATTTCTAACCCTGCAAAATCAGATGGTAAGGTGTAGCTCATAATTCCCCTGCTGGTTGTAATTGGCAGAGTTTTGTCAAGTAATTCTTCTCCAGTTTCATCCCGGAGTAAAAATCCTGCTTGCTGTGCAGAGGTTTGGGGTACATTGACAAAAAACGTCGGGCGATCGCTCACTGTTAATTCTACGGGAATTTGATTAGCGGCACTTTTGGGCGGTTTGGGTGGTAAAACTCCACTAATATCTTGCGGGCTGCATTTTCCTCTGGCTGCACCTGCTTCTAAATTGCGCGAACCCCGGATTCCTGGCACTTTAAATCTTAATAGAGAACGGCGACGCGGAAATAATCTGGGTGTGGAACGCGGAACACCGAATTGAGCAATGCTATTGGTAGGTGCGGCAATTGTGGGGATTGTCCCCAGCAGCAAATCGGGAATGAGAGTTAAGCCTAATGTAATTAATAGTAAGTTTTTGTTGAGCATATTTTTTACAATATGTATGTTTTTATGAATGACTATTTACGAATATTTAAAGTTTCAGTTTGTGAATCTTTTCTGCTTAAATTTAGTTAATTTTGGCTTAAAATAGCCTCAGTGAAAACACTATAGCATTTCTCAATTATTCTTAAACTCAACAGATAGCCCAATTATTTTATGACTTATGCAATAACTCTCTAAAACTCTTATAACTTTGTGTCCTTTGCGTCCTTTGCGGTTCGTTTTTTCCTACTTTTGCGTAAGTCCTGGATTCGAGAAATCAGGGTGGCTACATCTATTGTTTTTTCAAACCAATTTCATTGAGAAATATTAAATAGCTAATGACAGAGTGAAGCAAAACAGGTAATTTGGACGCATATTCGCAAAATATTAATTACAGCAAACAATTATTACATCGAAATTTCTTGGGGAAACGAGCTATTTTTTAACATTTACACTTTAGCTAATCCAGAAAGAGGTAAGGCCAATGGTCGGTCAAAATTCCCAACAGCGTAATTTCCGTCAAACAGTAGTCACCATTGGCGGAACAGTTGTTCTCACCAGTGTAGCGATCGCGGGATTAATTTTGGGATTGCGAGAATTGGGAAGTTTGCAGGGGATGGAGTTAGCTGCATTTGATTGGTTAATGCGATCGCGTCCCGATGAAGGAATAGACAATCGCTTTTTAATCGTGGGTGTGGATGATAACGATATTCAAACCCGCAAAGAATATCCCATTGAAGACGGCACAATGGCGCAGTTATTAACGAAACTCGCAGAACATGAACCGCGCGTCATTGGCATAGATATTTTGCGGGATGTGAAACAAGGTGCAGCCGCAGGTCGGGCAGATTTAATGCAAATCTTAGCAGAAAACGATAATATAGCGGCTGTTTGCGTTCTGAGTAAAGCTGATTCTCCCGGTATCGCCGCCGCACCTGGGATTCCTGAAGATAGAGTCGGGGTGGCGGACTTCCCTGTAGATGCTGGTGGTACAGTCCGCCAAGGGATGATGATTTCCGTTCCTAAAGCTTCCAAACTGCCCAAACCCAGCGAACATATCTGCAATATCGATGATCCTGAAAATCAACTACCATCGCTGAGTTTTCAAATGGTGGTGCGTTACCTCACCGCCCAGGGAATTGAACCACAACAAACCAAATCTGGTGAATTACAGTTTAATTCTACCGTTCTCAAACGCCTAACACCAAAAGCTGGCGGCTATCACAACATTGATACATCAGATTACCAAATACTACTAAAATATCGTTCTGCCAAAAACGCCGTCAAGCAAGTTTCCCTTACTGATGTTTTAGCAGATAAAGTTGACCCAGCCTTAATTAAAGACAAAATTGTGATGATTGGCTATACTGCCCAAATTGTCAAAGATACCTTTTACACACCTTATAGCGCGGGTGCAGCCGATAGCCAAAAAATGCCAGGGGTAGTAGTCCACGCCCAAAATGCTAGTCAAATATTAAGTGCAGTTTTAGATAAACGACCTTTATTTTGGTATTGGAATGAATGGCAAGAAGGGTTGTGGATCTTTGCTTGGTCATTAGTTGGGGGATTTTTAGCTTGGCAAATTCGCAAACCTTGGCTGTTGATATTGGGTGGTGGTGTAGCGATCGCTATATTATTAGGTAGTACTTATATCATCTTTCTCCAAGCTGGTTGGATACCTTTAGTACCACCAGTTTTAGGTTTGTTAGGCAGTGCTGTTGCTGTGGTTTTAATAGACAGATATGCCGCCACAATTGTGAAAACAGTCAAAGGCTTTCTCAAAATTAATATTGACATTGACCAAGACAAAAAAAATCAAGAAGTAGCAGCAATTACCGAAAGTGACTACTTTTTAGAACTACAACAAAAAGCTAAAGATTTGCGGGGGCGAGATAATTCCGAAGACTTACAACCTACAATCTCACCTGTTGTAAATAACATAGATACTAATCATCTGTTACCAGACACAATCATTTCTCAACCTACTAATTCTGCACCTACAGAAATAGATTATCTCCAGCAAGTCCGCGACAGACGCAACCAAATTAATTCCCAAGAAACCTTACTCCCTCAAAATCCAAGCAATAACTTAGAAATCACCACCACACCAACCACAATTGAAGAACCAGACGAACTAGAATATCTAGCAGATTTACAACGTCGTAGTAAAAAATTGAAAGAAAACAAATAATCATCATGAATTACCCAGAACCTAACCAATCATCTCCCCAAAATAGTCAATTAGATATCCTCGATTTACCAGACGAACAACGACAACTAATAAATTGGATAACTCGCCAGCAAAAAGTTACTTTAGCAGAAGTAGTAAGCCATTTGGAAACTACAGAAGAATTGGCACAACAGCAACTAAAAACTTTAGTTACCCAAAGATTTATTCAAGAAATAGATGATAGTGGATTAATCTACTATCAACCCTACTTTGGTGAAAAAAAGAAAAGTAAACTCAGTCAAAATATTTGGGATAAACTCTAAATCTATGTAAAAATTCTGACAACTATAGCCATCCTAAATGATTTCTCAACATAGAATCCAGGAGTAAGTGTAGTAACGTGACCAGACTAAAATGTTGCATTAAAAAATTGATTTCATCCGCGTAGACTGCGGCAAGCCGCTTGCACGTCTACATCTGCGGTTAATTTTTCCAATCTAATGCACTATTTTAGTCTAGATATTCCACTACGTACTAATTGATTCTGACTTCTGAATTTTTTCTTCTTCAAAAATATTTCTCTCCCTTGTCTACCTTGTCCTCCTTGTCTCCCTTGTCTCTGTTATTCACATATCAACTAGGACTGCTATATATTACTCTGCTGTCTCTGTGGTTCGCCTACAAAAATCAATTTCATCATGTCAAAAATTGTATCTATCCATTCCTTTCGCGGCGGTACAGGTAAATCAAACTCTACCGCTAACCTAGCCGGAATTGTTGCACGTTATGGTTATCGGGTTGGCATTGTTGATACAGATATTCAATCGCCAGGGATTCATGTTTTGTTTGGTTTTGATGAACAGAAAATGAAATATGCCTTGAATGATTATCTTTGGGGACGCTGTAATATTGAAGAAGCGGCATACGATGTTAGCTCAATTTTAGGGCAAACAGCCAACAAAAAAGGACGAATTTATCTTATTCCTTCTAGTATTAAAGCCAGAGATATTACCAAAGTTTTACGGGAAGGATTTGATTTTAATTTACTTAACGAAGGCTTTCAAAAATTACTAACTGCGTTACAACTAGATTTCCTCTTCATTGATACTCACCCAGGACTCAACGAAGAAACCTTACTTTCAATTGCGATTTCTGATATTTTAGTTTTAATTTTGCGTCCTGATCGCCAAGATTTTCAAGGTACAGCCGTCACCGTAGAAGTAGCCCGCAAACTGGAAGTACCAAATATGTTGTTATTAATTAATAAAGCACTTCCAGCTTTAGATTTTGATGCCCTCAAACAACAAGTTGAAAAAATTTACAATGCACCGGTAGCCGGAATTTTACCCCTAGCGGAAGAATTAATTCAACTAGCCAGTAGCGATTTATTTTGCTTACGTCATCCAGAACATCCCTTGAGTCAAGTTATGGATAAAGTCGCACGGATGATTATGCAATAAATGGAATGGGTGGGAAGTGTGGGAGGGGTGGGAAGTGTGGGAAGTGTGAAAGGTGTGGGAAGTGTGAAAGGTGTGGGAGGTGTGGGAGGTGTGAAAGGTGTGAAAGGTGTGGGAGGTGTGACAAGTGTGTGAGGATAGTGAAGAAATCTTTCCCCCCTCTCTCCCCACACTCCCCACTCCCCACTCCCTACTCCCTACTCCCCACTCCCCATATCATTACCAAGGATTTCCAATCATTGTAAAAGCCGCCCAAAAATAGGGATGCGTCAACTTTTTATCACCCAATTCTAGTAAAACTGGTGGTAAAGGAACATCACCCCGCGCAGTCCGCAACCTACCCATTTCTATTCGCACTTGCCCTTTCAGCATAGCAACTTGCGCTCTTCGCAGGGCTTCGGCTTTGATAGGCGCTTGTTTCAACTTCTCATAAAATTGGGTCATTAATCCCAGTGTTCCTTCATCGGAAACATACCATAAACTCGCCAACGCCGACTTTGTACCAGCTTGCACCGCAAAGCCAGCAAAACCTAATTCTGCATCTTCATTACCCAAGGCTGTACGACAAGCACTCAACACCACCAATTCTACTGGTGGGTTATTCCAACCCAGTTGGCGAATCTGATCCATTTTTAATTGGGTATCCCACAATTGAATATAAGAGTTACTCGGCGCACCGGAATTAAATTCGCCGTGAGTTGCTAGGTGAACAATTCCAAAGGCTTTTTGCTGTCGTTGAGTTTTCAGATTTGTTAAGGTGAAAGCTTCGTTTAAAAAGGCTTTACCAGGCCACAGTTTTTGCGTGATAGTAGTTAACTCTGAAGGTACAGATGGTAATGGGTCTTGATTCATAAACTGAGATGCACCCATCCCTAAAACTTCGGCTGTTTTAATATCAACGTATGTGGTATCTGTCAGGCTCAAACTTGGCATTAAGCCAACACTATAGTTTTCTATAAGATACTGTTGACCATCATAAAGTGCCGCTATGGGCATAGTTCGCAAGCCTGCATCCACAATAAACACTAAATTATTAATTTGCCGTGCTTGTAGGGTAGGTGTTAGGGGTGTAATGAGCCAGTTATATAGTCGTTGTGCTGGAGTAAGATAGTTGTTTGACAAACTTGGTTGGGTAATATTGTTGGTAAACTGTTTACTTACAGCTAAAACTTGCGATCGCGTCACATCAATTACTTTCCGAATCGGCTCACCTTTACTCGTCACTACAACTAACTCTAAAATATCATCGGCTTGAGGCGTGAGTTTTTGTTCTGGTAAAACACTCCGCTTGAGTGTTTTCGGCACAAACGAAATGTAAATCAATGCAGGTTTTACACCTGTAGCATTTTCAATATTGACTAAACTTTCACTAGCTTCTTTAATACCTTTAATTGGTGGTGTACCTGTACCTAAATATTGGGCAAACTGGTTAGTAAATCTAGCATCAATTTTAGATATCTCTTTATCTACATCTACATTTAGCAAAGACTGATCTTTTTCTAAAATTGGAATACTAGCCGTTTTCTTTTCTTCTGTCTCCGAATCAACTACATTAGTTAGGTCTATATTTAGCGGATTATTTGTTTCGGGATTAAAAGAATTATCCGTATCTACAGGAGGAGGATTATTTGTTCTAGGGTTAGGCGAGGGATTATCTGTTACAGGAGGCTCAGTAATAGGCGGAGGGATAATTATTGGTTGTCGCGTGATATTAACATTGATTGATTGTGGTGCAGATTCAGAAACACCATCACTTGCTTTAATTGTAAAAGCTTGTACTCGACCAACAGAACCCCTTTGTGGTGTATAAACTAAAACTGTATTGGGATTTAAAATAGTTTCTGGTGTAACGGGTGTTCCATCCTGCAAGTTTAAAAAACCAGATAATATCTTATCTACAATTATTTTGCTGACATCATTATTAACATCATTAGGATTAATATTTAATGAACCAAGGGTAAATGTAACAGGACGATTTTGGCGAGTATCTGGTAAATTATAATTACCTGTTAAAGTCGGTGGAGTATTAACAGAAATAATAGAAATTAAATCAGGTGTACCTTCTGCCATTCCGCCTAGTGGCAGTACAGGAAAAGTGTTAATTGGTGATGTCGGCGTAATTTGGGAATCGTTGCTATCTATGATGATGTTTGCAACAGTTGAAGTTTGATTAAAAAAACTAAGTTGACTGACATTAATAGCTGCTTTGGTGCCATTCAAGTTAGCATTACCTACCACAAATGGCACATTATTTACGCCGCCGTTATGTTGAATCGTGACAGAACCCGGTTGAGTAAATGCACTAGTCAAAATCGAATTCCCGGTAGGCTGATCATTATCAAGAATTTCTCCTACTACCCTGACAGTGCCATTGGCTAAAAGATTAACATTACCACCTTGAGCAAAGGGGGGTGTATCAGGCAAGACAATACCAGCTTGTGGAAGATTTGCATTGATAAACTCAATTTGCTCAACATCAATACTCATCGCACTTGTATTGATGCTGCCTACAGTAATGTTACCACCAGCAATTAAATTCACTGCACCTGCATTAGCAGTCCCCAAAATTAAAGCTGCGGAAGTATCAATATTATTAGTTGTAATATTACCGCCTGCTGTTAAATTAACTGCGCCTGCTGTAGCATTTTCAAAACGGCTGAAAGCTGAAGCATCAATATTATTAGTTGTAATATTACCTTCTGCTGTTATATTAACTGCGCCTGCTAAACCAGTAAATCTATCAGCAGTGATAATATTTTGAGTTACAACAACATCACCATTGCTCACAGTCAAACCAGAACCAGTTAACTTTACTTCACCATTATCTACAACTAAATTAGTGGCATTGCCACCACTACCACCAGTTAATAACGCCGCTAAATCATTCGATGGCAAATTATTATTAGTAGAATTTAGTGGTTGAATTTCCAAACTCAACGGATTTCCCGCCAAACTGACTTTGAGTAAACTACTTCCTGGTACAGCCGCAATTGTGACGTTACCCCCAGGGGCTGATAAACTGCCTGTACTTACCACTGTGCCACCAAATAAACTTAAATTATTACCATTTGGCACAGCTAAATTAGCTTGGTTGAAAATTGCACTAGCAACACTACTATCAAAGGCAAAACTATTGGGTGTACCAATAAGTTGACTGTAGTTATTTGTGCCAACAGCATTTAACCAGTTATTATTCCCAAAACCGAGACGAGTGGCTGTAGTGGCTGTAAAGGAGGCTGGTACATTTAAACTGGCATTTTGTCCAAAGATAATACCTGCGGGGTTGATTAAATATAAGTTGGAATTGCCACCACTGACGCGAATTACGCCGTTAATGATGGATGCGTCTCCACCTGTGACTCTGCCTAAAATGTTTTGGATGGATGGTTGGGATAAAAAGTTGGCTGTTTGGTTGGCATCGAGTCCAAATTTGCTGAAGCTATGAAAGAGGTTGGCTTTGTCGCTACTGAGGCTACCACCACTAATATTGATTTTGTCGCCTTGCGGGTCAACTGTTGTACCTGTGCCGTCGTTGGCGGGGATGATGTTTTGAGCTAAGACTGTTTTAGGTGTTAGATATAATCCTAAAATGATGCTAGTAACGGTTAGTATTGTGGCTTTATCTAAAGCTAGTTGAAAAGCAGGCTGATGTTGTTGAAAAAATCTTGAAAATTTGATTGTATTTTTATTAAATCTACTTTTCAAAAAAAAACTGATAGCATATTTATTTTGAGTAATAACTCGATGTAAGTTTCTAGTTTTATGATTTAAATTATACAAGATTAAGTATATACTTATTCGAGTTGTTTAGGTCAAAAATTGCAGAAAATCAATAAAATATTCAGGTTTATGTGAAGTAATCTTTCAATATATGGCAGAGGACAGGTAATAGGTGACAGATGACAGGGTTAAAAACTTTATGGTGTCTAAGTTTTATTATTTATCGATGTCCTAACCAACTTGGCTACTGTCATAGCTTGATATTAATCTAGGACTTATGCTGTAAGACGCAAAATCAAGCTTTTGGGGTGTAGGCGTATATGTATCTCAAACCCTTACACCCCAACACCCATTCTTCACAGACAATCTTGGTACATAAGTCCTAAAATATTTTGATCTACCAAGGATTACCAATCATGGTAAAGGCTGACCAAAAATAAGGATGAGTCAGGCTTTTGTCACCAAGTTCTAGTAGAACTGGTGGTAGAGGTAAATCACCATGAGATGTTTTGAGTTTACCGTTTTCTAGGCGTACTTCTCCTTTCAGCATAGCTATTTGTGCTTGTCGGAGGGCTTCGGCTTTAATCGGGGCTTTTTGTAACTTTTCGTAAAATTCGGTCATTAAGCTAAATGTGCCTTCATCGGAGACATACCATAAACTAGCTAATGCAGATTTAGCACCAGCTTGTACCGCAAAGCCAGCAAAACCTAATTCTGCATCTTCGTCACCCAAGGCTGTACGACAAGCACTCAGCACCACCAGTTCTACAGGGGGGTTATTCCAGCCAAGTTGACGCATTTGATCCATTCTCAGTTGGCTATCCCACAATTGAATATAAGAGTTACCGGGCGCACCTTTTCTAAATTCACCATGAGTTGCTAGGTGAATAATGCCGTAGGGTGTTTGTTGTCGTTGGGCTTTGAGATTTTTCAAGGTGAAGGCTTCGTTTAAAAAGGCTTTACCTTGCCAAATTTTTTGAGTGATGGTGTTTAATTCTGTGGGGACGGCTGGTAACGGATCGAGGGTCATGAATTTCGATGCGCCCATACCCAAAACTTGGGCTTTTTTAATGTCAACATATTGAGTGTTAGTTAAGCTGAGGCTGGGCATTAAACCAACACTATAGCGTTCAACTAAATATTGTTTACCATCATAAAGTGCGGCTACGGGCATAGCGCGTAATCCCGTATCCATGAGAAAAACTAAGTTATTAATTTCTCTGGTTTTGAAGTTAGATTCAAGGGGTGCAATTAGCCAATTGTATAGTTGTTCAGCAGGCTTGATATAGGTGCGACGCAGGGCGGGGTCTGTAACTGCACTGCTTAATTGACGGCTGGCGGCGATAACTTGCGATCGCGTTACATTTGGAAATACTTGCCGAATTGGTTCACCTTTAGCTGTCACCACTACCAATTCTAAAACATCGTTATCTTTAGAAAGAATGGGTAGTTGAGCCGTTTCTTTAATGCTTGCAGGAACAAATGAAATGTAAATTAAGGCAGGTTTAGCACCTGTAGAAGCTTCAATTTTCGTGAGAACTTCTTGCGCCTCTGTCACAGTTTTAACTAGAGGTTTGCCTTCTCCTAAATACTCCCCAACTTTGTCAGTAAACTTTTCATCCAGTTTAGATACTGGGTCTACAACAACTTTTACTGGCGGATTAACTATGATCGGTGGTACAGGAATGGGGTCATCAATGTTTGGTTCGGAAACAACAGTTACATTCACCTGTTGCGGATCAGATTGAGAAACGCCATCACTGCTTCTGACTGTGAAAGCTGGGATAACACCATTGGAATTTGCTGGTGGCGTATATACTAAAACCGTACTAGAAGTTAATACGCTACCAGATGTCACGGGCGTACCATCTTGAAAAGTTAAAGTACCTGATGAAATCGCATCAAAAATGATCGTCAAGTTGTCATTATTGACATCACTGATCATCGGATTTAAAGACCCAAATGTAAAAGTTATCGATTTATTTGGAACTGTGGAAAAGAGTGAATCGGTTGTGATGGTGGGTGGCGTATTTATGGAAGTAAAGTTAGCGGCATTACCAGTATCTGTAACTGTGCCGCCATTGGGTAAAACTGGAAATGAAGTAGTTGTTGTGGGCGTATCATTTCTCACAATATTTCCGGCTGTACCATTAGTAGTGGAATTGCCCACAATAAATGGGACGTTATTCGGCCCGCCATCATGTTGAATTGTGATTGAGCCGGATTGAGTGGTACCAGTGGCGTTAATGGTATCACCAGTAAAACCACCTTCACCATCAGGAATGAAGCTTATACCTCTTACCAATCCATAGGCCAAAACATTAACATCTCCGCCTTGGGCTGTACCTACGCTAAAATTAAAACTTTGAGTATTAATACTATTAAAAGTAATATTATGCCCAAATGTGCCACTAGTTCCGGCTTGGAGGGTGACTGCACCTGCAACAACATTTCCGAAACCTGATGCTGATGTGTCAATATCACCTGTGGTAATGCTACCGCCTGCGGTTAAAGTCACATCACCACTGGTGTTACTGAAACCAGAGCTAGTAATATTTTGAGTTGTAATATCACCTGTAGCACTGATAATTACAGGGCCACCATAAAGACTAAATGAAATATCACCTGTGACATTTACATTACCTGGAGAAGATGTGCTTCCTGTTGATGTGAATGAAGAGCCACTGGTAATAAAACTAGAGGGATTACCAGTGGTAACTTCTTCTAAACTAGTCACACCTGCTCGTAAAATCAAAGCTGGCTGACTACTCAAAATTTGACCATCTGGAGTAGTACTAGAAAGGGCGGTATCTGCACCAGTTATCACAATTTCGCCAGTCGTAATACTGCCACGGGATTCTACTTTTAAAGATGGCCCATTATAGTTCCCAAAGGTAACATCTTCGTTAGAACTAAAAATTGGGTCAACTAAACTAATAAAGTCTGCCCCTTGCTGCTGAGAATTGAGAATTGAAAATTTACCACCACTAGCAAAATGCGCGTCTAAAGAAATATTGCCATCACTGATTAAAGAGAGATTACCACCACTAATAAATGTTGTTTGCTGTAAGTGATTAATCGCAAAAATATCAATACCTTGATTGCCTTGAATCGTCAGGTTATTGCCAGCAGTAGCCGAGAAACTTTTAGCGACACTATCACGCACTCTGACTGTATCTTTCGCCAGTAAATTTAAGTTATTTGTGGCAGCAAGTTGACTTTCTGGTAGTGTTAAATTGTGGTTAGCTGCCAGGGTGACATTTTTCCCAGATGCTTGATTGACGACAACATCACCATTACTCACAGTCAAACCAGAACCAGTTAACTTTACTTCACCATTATCTACAACTAAATTAGTGGCATTTCCTCCACCACCACCAGTTAATAACGCCGCTAAATCATTCGATGGCAAATTATTATTAGGGGAATTTAACGGTTGAATTTCCAAACTCAACGGGTTTCCTGCCAAACTGACTTTGAGTAGACTACTTCCCGGTACAGATGCAATTGTGACGTTACCCCCAGGGGCTGATAAACTGCCTGTACTTACCACTGTGCCACCAAATAAACTGAGATTATTGCCAGTTGGTACAGCTAAATTACCTTGATTGAAAATCGCACTAGCAACACTACTATCAAAGGCAAAACTATTAGGTGTGCCAATAAGTTGACTGTAGTTGTTTGTGCCAACAGCATTTAACCAGTTATTATTCCCAAAACCGAGACGAGTGGCTGTAGTAGCTGTAAAGGAGGCTGGTACGTTTAAACTGGCGTTTTGCCCAAAGATAATACCTGCGGGGTTGATTAAATATAAGTTGGAATTGCCTCCTGTGACGCGAATTATGCCGTTAATGATGGATGCGTCTCCACCTGTGACTCTGCCTAAAATGTTTTGGATGGATGGTTGGGATAAAAAGTTGGCTGTTTGGTTGGCATCGAGTCCAAATTTGCTGAAGCTATGGAAAAGGTTGGCTTTGTCGCTGCTGAGGCTACCACCACCAATATTAATGTTATTACCTTGGGTGTTAACTGTTGTACCTGTGCCGTCGTTGGCGGGGGTGATGTTTTGGGCTATGGCGGCTGTGGGTATGAGGCATAACAGCAAGGCAATATTGCTGAGTGCTAATGTTGGCTTTTTAGCTTTGGTAATAGCAGGGAAATTTATCTTGCTACCAGGAATGAGGGCTTTTTTTTGTAAACTAGGTTGAATTTGCTGTCGGCGTTTTTTTGCCTTGATAATTGCAAGTTGGGAGTTCTTAATTTGCTCTTGTCTGCGTTGCTGTGATATTGTTTCGGGATGGGTGCGATAGTAGTATAAGGGCTGATAGATATGCTCTACTTCCGCAACTTCGGAAAGTCGCAGACATAAATCATAATCTTCTGCTATTGCCAGTGTTTCGTCAATTCCTCCAGCTAATTCCAACACTTCACTGCGAATTAGGCGGAAATGAAATGTCATGAACCGATTTAACAGTTCTTCTCGGCTATAAGGTACCAGACAGCGATAGCCATAACTAAGAATTGTATTATTTTCATCAATGTCTAAATAGTCGGTGTAAACCCAGCCAATATTGGGTTTAGCATCTAATACGGCTGTGGTTTGGGCTAGTGCAGTGGGGGCGAGTAAATCATCACTATCTAGCCAACCAATATATTTACCACGAGTTGCAGCGATCGCACCTTTTAAAGCTTTGGCTACTCCCAGATTATATTTGCTGGCTATTACCCGCACGCGGCGATCACGCTGTTCATATTCACGGGCAATGGCTAGGCTATGATCTGTAGAACCATCATCCCAAATCAATAGTTCAAAATCTGGGCGAGTTTGTGATAAAACACTTTCTATGGCTAATTTGAGATAATTGGCGCGATTGTAAACTCTGATGATGATAGAAATTACTGGCTGCATAAAAATTATATTTTTTTAATTTTTTTATTGAGAGTTTAAAATTTTTAGTTATCTTTTGCATCAATAGAATATAGATTAGCTTATTAAGTTGCCAACAATTTATAAAAGTTTGCAGTTTCTCCTAGTTAAAGATGTTAATTTTTGCGAATGTTTGCAAAATTAATTTGTTATGGATGTGTTTGCTAAAGTTAATACGGACTAATTCATTTATGGAGGTAGGGAACAGGTGACAGGTGACAGAAGAAGAATTTATGTAACTAAATTCTGTGTGAGGATTTAAGTAAGTCGGTGGAAATAAACCAAAGTATATTACGAAGCGTAAATATCCTGGAAACACTTACAAATGACCAATGACCAATAACAAATGACAGCCCTCACTAGTTATTTTTAATTTCACCGACCTGCTTAATTGATTATTGTCGGTAACATTAAATATTTTTGAAAAATTTTAAAAAATATGAGACATTTTTATGATACTCAGCCAACACAAAAACAAGCTATTAATAAGGGGATAAGTAAAGCAGTTACATCCAGCAGCATTATCGGGGGACTAACGGCAGTTTTTGTATTAGCAAATTCGTTAGTACCAACAACTTTGTTTGCCCAAGAAAAATTAGAAATTAAAGACTTTGACTATTGGGCGAATTTTTGTAAGTTGTTGGGAGAGGAAAAGAAATATGATGAAGCGATCGCAGCTTGCAATCAAGGTATTTCTATCAAACCCGACGAACCAGAAATTTGGATTACCCGTACAGAAATTCTACTCCAGCAAGCCAAGTATAGTGAAGCCTTAGTATCAGCCGATCGCACCTTGCGCCTGCAACCCAAATATTCTTTAGCTTTAGCGCAAAGATGTGAAGCCTTATTAAATTTAAACAAAACTGCCGAAGCGATCGCCGCTTGTGATTTAGCCTTACGTTCTGATGGTAACTGGGGCAATCATACAGAAGTTGTAGCCTTGTATAACCGGGCTTTAGGGCAAAGTAAATTAGGACAATTAGACGCAGCAATTACCTCCTATAATCGCGCCTTAGAAATTCATCCCAACAATTCATTAGCCTTAGTCGGAAATTGCCAAGCATTATCCAATTTAAACAGATTCAGTGAAGCGATCGCCGCTTGTGACGCAGCCATTAAAGTTAATAAAAACTGGGGTGATACTACACCTGCAATTGCTTGGTATACTAAAGGCTTGGCACAGAAAAAAAACGGACAATTAGAAGAAGCGATCGCCTCCTTTGATCAAGCCGTAGCCATGAATCCCAAAGATGCAGATATTTGGTTAGAACATGGTAGAGCATTAGCAGCCATTAGTAAACCAGAACAAGCGGCAGTTTCATACCAATTTGCTGTCAAACTAAGTCCTAATTATGCTTTGGCTTTAGCCAGTCAAAGTGCCAGTTTCAACAAATTAGGCAAATTTAAAGAAGCACAAGCAGCCGCAGAACAAGCACTCCAAGGGGATAGTCGCTGGGGTGATGTCAGCCCCGCCTTAGCTTGGCAAGAAAGAGGAATCGCCTTAGCCGGATTAGGAAATTATGAAGAAGGATTAGCCTCAATCGAAAGAGCGATCGCCCTCAATCCCAACTATGCTGAAGCATGGAATAATCGTGCCGCAACTCAATGGTATTTAGGCAGATATTCTGATGCAATTGCCAGTAGCGATCGCGCCACCGAAATCAATCCCAAATATGCCCAAGCATGGTTTAATAAAGGCAGAATCCTCAAAACCTTAGACCGCTATTCCGCATCTCTAGCAGCTTATAATAAAGCCTTAGAAAATGTGGGCAAATTCACAGATCAATCACTCATAGCCAATATTTGGGCTAACAGGAGTGTGGTTTTGTGGCATTTATCGAGAAATCAAGAAGCCTTGGTATCTGCGGATAGAGCGATCGGTATTAACCCTAATTTACCCCAAGGATGGTACAACCGAGGCATCGTTTTATTTAACTTAGCTCGATATAATGAGGCGATTAATGCTTATAATCAAGCCAGTACTTTAGCTCCTATGGATGCAAATATCTTAGCAGGTAAAGGCGTTGCCTTATTAAGATTGGGTAAATTAGAAGATGCCGTCAATACTTTTACCGCCACCTTACAACTTGATCCCAAAAATGCTTTAGCATTAGCTAATCAACCCATTGCCCAACAAAAATTGCAAGCACAACAAGAACAACAAAAACCTAAATTACCAGTTGTACCAGAGACTAAAGTGCGTTAATCCTAATATCCAGTTTCAGTCTTCTAATTTGTACTAATTCGTAGTGTTCAGATCCCCGACTTCTTGAAGAAGTCGGGGATCTTGCTTCTCTACAAAAATAACAAGTGCTGAGTAGAAACTAATCACAACAAGAACGTACAGATGATATCAAATTATGCTGACTATAACCTGCTAAATACTGTTCTAAAACACTAAATTGGGGAATATTTAAACTGTAATAAATCCAACGTCCTTCTTGACGAGAATTAACTAAACCAGCGTCCTTCAAAGTTTTGAGGTGAAATGAGAGTTTTGATTGACTAACATTCAAAGCATCGCATAAATCACATACACAAAGTTCTTGCTGTCGCAATAATTCCAGCACATTAATCCGTAACGGATCGGAAAGTGCATGAAAGCCCGCAGCAATTAAATTTGGAACAGTAGAGGGAGTTTGCATGAGGATGAGTGGGAGTGGGGAATAGAAATATTGTAAGAATCCAGGAGTCAGAATGTTGGTATATTTTGTAAAATTATTCTGGCTCAACAGATGAATAGTTGTGAATTGCTATTAAATTCTGACTTCTGACTCCTGAGTTCTGAATTCTTACAAAATATACTATTGCCTTTCACATACTAAAATCATTTCCTTTTCGCCACAAGTGATTCGCAACTCCTCATCAAGATAGAGAATTTCTAGCCGACCTTTAGGCGATCGCTCCATGATAAACTTAGCTTCTCCAGTCTCAGAATTAATTCCTTGTGGCGGAACCAGCCCAAACATTAATTTAAACAAACCAAACATCAAACTATCTTTTAAACTGCGTTTGACATTTTGACTCTGCTGACCAAAAATTGTTCGCCATTCATCCATTTTATTTGGGTCTTTTGGTGCTAAAATCCCTCCAGTAAATTTGACTTGTAGCGCCGTATCACTAATTGGTTCACACACACTCAAATTCCGCACAACCCCCGATATTTGTGGGTAATTTTCATCAACCGTTGTAAATTCCACAACAATATCATGACTACGCTGTTCGCCATTTCCTAATAAAAAAATAGGTTGTGAAACTCGGTCAATTACTAATTTTAGTGTTGTCGGCTGAAACATATTAAACGCCAGACGACCAAGAGTGTAGACAAACTTACCATTTCCCAACCGTTTACCGCCCGGAAAATTAGGCGCACTAATTAATACCCAATTACTATCTAATAGCTTACCTTTACGAGTTGGTGCTGGATTTGGGTTAACAAGTCGCAAATTTTCAATAGCAGCAATTACCGTTTCGTCCTTAGTGTTACCACCACAAGCAGCCAATATCTGACGTAAAGCTAGTTTCGCCTTTACACATTCTCTTGTATCTACTGCCATAGCGTTGAAATTCTTTTATGCAACTGCTTGTTAATCTAGACCATTGGCTGATTTCATGTTGCTTGCCTGCCATCTTCTTTAAAAAATTGTTACATTTTTGGTGGGTAGACAACTATTACTTGAAGCATCTCACTCATTATGTCCAACAGCTTGTTAGAGCCATTATCCCCAACAACCACAGAAAATTTACCTGCTGGTGGACTAGACCCAGAACGCTTTGATTGGTTAGAAGTTTGGTATCCTGTCCACTATGTTGCAGATTTAGATAAATCCCAGCTAACACGCTTCACCTTACTAGAGCGAGACTTAGTTTTATGGTGGGATAACAATGAACAAACTTGGCGGGCTTTTGAAGACCAATGTCCCCACCGTTTAGCGCCACTTTCCGAAGGCAGAATTAATGAAGATGGACGGCTAGAATGTCCTTATCATGGTTGGGCATTTTCGGGAACAGGCAAATGTGAAAGCATTCCCCAACAAGTACCAGGCGGAAAAGCCGAAACATCTCCCCGCGCTTGTGTAAAATCATTCCCAACCACAGTCAGACAAGGGTTATTGTTTGTTTATCCTGGTCAAGCTGAGAATGCTGCCAAAACACAGGTTCCCATCGTTGATGTTTTAGAAGAAGATACAGATGGCTGGGTTTGTCTGAATACCTTTCGAGACTTACCTTATGATGCTTTGACATTAATGGAAAATGTTCTCGATTCCAGCCACATTCCTTATACCCATCATCGCACCGTTGGCAACCGCGCTAATGTTGCGCCAGTCGAATTAGAAATTGTCGAGTCTGGTAAATGGGGCTTTAAAGGACTTTGGCAAGAAGGCCCCCGCAAAGGCACTTTAGGCAAACAAGATACTACCTTTATTGCGCCGGGGTTGATGTGGCATGATCTCACCTCCAAGCAATTTGGTAGAACATTAACAGTCGTTTACGCAACTCCCATCCGTAAGGGGGAATGTCGCTTATTTGCCCGTTTTCCTTTCAAATTTTCATCAAAATTACCAGGGTTATTTATTAAACTCACGCCTCGCTGGTACTCTCATCTAGGGCAAAATGGCGTACTGGAAGATGACCAGATTTTCTTACATCACCAAGAACGTTATTTAGAACAAAAAGGTGGCACTGATAACTTTAGCAAAGCATTTTATTTACCAACTAAAGCGGATATTTTTGTATTTCAATTGCGTTCTTGGGTCAAGCAATATTGTGCAGAATCATTTCCAGGAAAAACTTTACCGCCGCCACTATCCAAAGCAGCTTTATTAGATAGATACCATTCCCACACCAAACATTGCAGCAGTTGTCGAACTGCCCTAAAAAACCTCCAAAGTTTGCGTTTAGGAGTAGTGATAGCAACCGCATTAATTTGGAGTTTGTTGTCTTTATCAGTATTATTTCCCGGTGATATTTCTCATATCACGGTCATTATTGCCAACTTAGCTGTATTACTGGGTGGCGGAATTTGGTTTGGTTTAGGCAAGTTAGAAAAGCAATTTTATCAAGGGCGAGAAATTCCACCACGAAATATATAGCAAAGCAGGGTAGGTTGGGTGGAGCAACAGCGAAACCCAACAAGGTTTTGATAATGATTCTCGATCGCACTTTATTCTGCTATCTATTCCAATCCTGGCAAGGTTAGCTGAACTGCTGATGATTTTGAGGCGGCAGGGTAGTTACAACTAAATCACTGGGTCTGGAGGCTCAGTGCGATAGCTTAAGTGTTCAAGATGATATTCAACTGTATCACGCATATCGCGAACCGTGAATTCCATTTCAGAAACCGCTTCGCAACTGCATAGAATCACCGTGCCACAATTCTTTGTCTTTTCTAAAAGTTTCGGAAATTCCGTTTTCAGGTTTTGTACAATTTCTTGAGCTATCGTGCTGTATTCCTCCTTATCAGTGACATAAACAACGTATAGCCTGAGTTCATAGGGTTCTTCGGAAGGAAGTTCATGTTCGGGGTCATAGGACAGACGGAAAAACAATATTCCAGAAGAATTTTGCTTGCCTTTCTTATCAATGTGTTTAAGAAATTCACGAAGCCGATCAACAAGGCTGTTCGGTAGAGCATGGCGGCGATATCTAGCTGCCAACCAATTCTGAAGAATCTGCCGAGAACGAGGAGTAAGTCCATAAGATTCGTCAGGCTGCACTGCTTCAAGCGTATTTTTGTCTAATATGAATCTTTCTGGCGCGAGCAGCTTAAGGAAAACAGGGGTTTCACCATGTGTGTATTCCAGGTGTAGAGTGCGGGGGTTTTTCCCATGTGTATAATTTCCATCGCACTCCTCTAGAATACGAGCAAATATAAATTCTACAGTTGGCTCAACATCTAGATTGTCATTGGCGATATCGCAATCATGAGATATTGCTATAGCCAGATCAGCATCAGGTACGTCGCTCAAACCTACTGCCTGAAAGTCTTTCTGCGCCAGTACGCTACCCTGCCGCCAGGATGTGTTTCGAGACCAAGGCATTGCTCGCACTAACTCCTTTCATAGATAGACACAGGAAACTCACTCAATACATCATCGAGCGATCTCAGGTGTTTACCAGATCCCTTAGATTCACGCCGGGTCTGAGCTTCTCTATCAGCTACTGCCTTGAGAGTTGGTAAAAATGTTATTGGGTCTTCATCTGTCTTGAGTATGTCGAGCAAGGAACGCCCATTTAAAATTGGACGATGCACCAGTTTATCTAGACGGATGATGTTTGCGTGATTAAATTTGTCTGCGGCGCGAGATAACTGCTGAATACGTATTACAGCTTCTTCTTTTGGCTCTTGTCCTGCCAGCCAAGCATAGACAGTAGGACGAGTGACCCCAAGAACAGAAGCCAGATCAGACATATTTACAGAAAATACATCACGGATATTGGCAACATGATCAGCAGGGGAGCGTGTATCAATATGCTTGGACTGAGAAGGTTCGATATGTATACGTGGATCATAGACCCATCTGTTTAACTCGGTAGCACTTTGAGCAGTCAAAATACCACCTGTGCCTGGCGTTAAAACTGGTGGATCAATTAACTTGATAGCTGGATGAAAATTATTGGTCTTTTTATCTTGAACAGGAGAGGAGGGATAAGGTTGTATTGTTATAGTCATAGTCTTAAGCCCACTTTTCTCTAGCGTATTCAGTCACCGAAACATTGAAAGCATTGGCGATGATGTCGTGCGCCTTCAAAAGCTGATCTTCAATTTCTTTAAGGTCAAAGCTGTCTCGTCTAACGACGAAATAATCAGTATCTAACACGGCATTTCGCCCATTAATCTCTGTGAATCGGGGTTTCAGCTTGAGCTGTAACAACATCAAGTCAGGTGACAAAGCTAATCCCCCATCCGTAATCAATGCTCTAGCAACCAAATTACCAGACCCGATAGTTGTGACCGTCTCAGTAAAGCTATGATTTAGACTACCTTGTAAGCTTGGAGAAAATCCAAGCAAAGATGGACTCAAGTATTGTTGGAGAGTATCATTATCCATCGGCACAACAGCGTCAAGATAACGAAGTCCAATCCTTTCAACATAAGCCAGTTCAACTATTTCATGTACCAAACTTAAGCCAGATATGGTTTTGTTCAAAAAATCTGCAAAGGTCTCGTATCTAGTAGTGTGAAAAACCAAGGCATTCGAGAGCAATACGTATCCTTCGGTACATTCAGTATTCGTGAAACTCCAGCGCCTATGTGGTATATGACGAACATCAGGTTGTGATTCGTCTAGTCGGCGAATTTCGAGTTCAACTTGATTTTCGTCGCGGAAGTCAGGGAACCCACTTCGGCGCAGGCGCTCCTGCAAATGGGCAACATAATCCGACATTTGGGTAATTGGGTTAAATTGAACCTGAGCCAATGTGTAGAACACGGGCGCAAGAGTCATTTTCGACGACGTTGCTGTCATATACCCCGCAAGGATTTCATGGTTCTACTTTACATCTCATTTTACACTTTTACGGACTGAAATTATATAAATAAAATTTTGGTTTAGCTTAACGGTTAAAAATTGAGGAAACGTCTCTACATGGTTTTGGGTTTGACTCCTTATTATTCCCAGCCTGCACAGAGATTTCCAGGAACAGGTTCAACTATTGGCCGTCTAGAGGGACAATAAAAGTCAAGACTTAGGAGTAGTAGCTCATGGTTAATTAATGCAAAACTCTCCGGATAGCTTTTCTTGCTCCCGTATGCTTACCCTTTTCATTCTGGGGTGACGTGGTTAACATGGGTTGAACATATTTTTAATGATTCAACTTTATGCCTAGAACACCGAATGAGTACGCTGTACACCTGTTGCTGGAAACTGGTCATCGTGAAGAAGTGCGGTTTCCAACTATTCAAGAATTTCAAAAATGGTATAGTGGCGAACTAGTACCCAAGTCTACCTCGAATGATTTTATCAGTGTACCGATCAAGAATATTCAGGGAGAGTATATGGTTGTCCGCCCATCTCGGATTGTGGCAATCCGGGTAGAACCACTGTTTAGTTCTAGTGTTGAAAGATTCGACTAAATCATGAGAAAAACCCTTGCTTTGGCTTCTTTGAGTCTAGGAATTGCCCTTGTTAACACAATTTGGCCAGCTGTTGCTCAAGTTCCGACGACTATACCATTACCTGTACCGTTACCTACACAGCCAAGCACTCCCCCTGAGTTCCAATTACCACTCGAACCTGTAGAAATTAGTGATACTTGTACTCCTGTATCTACTTGTTTGGGATGGGATGATCAAATTTTTGGTCGTCCAGGCAAAAGTGGCGATCGCAAAGCTCTTTTAGCGGCCATTGACAATAGTTTAGATTATTTGGCAAAAGATAAAGCGATCGCCGCCTATCAAGATTATCCGGTGCCAGGAATTACCCGCGATCGCGTGCGGCGCAGTTTACTGCGTTTCCGGCAATTAGTCACAACAGCCAAATCTGCCAGTCAACTCAGAACAGCCGTTCAGCGAGAGTTTGTGTTTTACAAGTCTGTTGGCAATGATGGCAAGGGTACTGTTAAATTTACTGCTTACTATGAGCCTATTTATCAGGCCAGTCGCGTTAGAACTTCTATATATAAGTATCCCCTTTATCGACTACCGCCAAATTTTGACCAATGGGCTAAACCCCACCCAAAACGCATTGAGTTGGAAGGCAAAGATGGTTTACTGGGAAATAAAAGCCAGTTGCGCGGTTTGGAATTGTTGTGGTTCCGCAATCGCTTAGACGCATACATGGTACATATCCAAGGTTCTGCCCAAATCAGGTTAACCAATGGCAAAACTACTTCTGTTGGTTACGCTGGCGGTACTGACTATCCTTGGACTAGCATCGGCAGAGAACTCGCCAAAGATGGCAAACTGCCCCTAGACGGCTTAACCATGCCACGCTTGATTAGTTTCTTCCAGCAAAATCCTCTAGAGTTAAATAATTATTTGCCTCGTTGGGAACGCTTTGTGTTCTTTAAAGAAGCTCCAGGAAGAAAAGCCACTGGTAGTATTAATGTGCCGGTGACAGCAGAACGTTCCATTGCGACTGATAAATCGCTGATGCCTCCTGGCGCACTAGCACTAATTAATGGTACATTCCCCTATCCTGCTGCTGGTGGCAAATTACAACCGCGTACTGTCAGCCGTTTTGTCTTAGACCAAGATACAGGCAGTGCGATTAAAAGCCCAGGCAGGGTAGATTACTTTATGGGAACTGGTAAACTAGCAGGCGATCGCGCTGGAATTACAGGTGGCAATGGTTCACTATATTATTTGCTACTCAAAAACTAGGGAGTAGGGAATTGGGAGTAGGGAATGGGGGAAGAAAAATTACTTACTCCCTACTCCCCACTCACAACTCCCCACCTAATATGGTGGATAACCAAAATCATCTTCATCAGCGTAAATATAGGAACTAGAAACACCAGCCATAACTGGTTTACTGGTTTCTGTTCTCACTGGTTCCTTACCAAATTCTTTGTATTCTTCAAAATACTTGCAAATAATCGCCGACTCAGGCGCATCAGAAGCAATCAGGTATTGTGTTAATGTTCCCACTGTTGGATGCTTGTAATCTACAGTCGAAGCAACTAATACAGTATTCGGCTCAATACCTCTTTCTTCACACTCAATTATCGGGCAGAATATCCCATGCGCGTGGAACAAAGGGCCTTTTGGTGTTAATGGTTGTTTACGATATACAGCATAAGCTTTTTCTAATTCGGCAACAAAACCACTCACCACTTTGCCTTGTTGAAACTCACAATAGGTTTTGCTGAAACTTGCTCCGGCTGCACCATTCAGGGTTAATTGTAGTGGCAAGTCATGTAAAAATTTCTTATCTTCACTGACTAAGAAAATTAAATAGCGCGTAAAAGTTTTAAACTTCAGTTTATCCGCTAAAAAAGCATCATAATTTTCTTTGAGCGTACCTAACTTCAGCCCTGTTTCCCGGTCTTTGACTGACAAAGGGCCTCGGCGCACTATCACCAAGCGCGGAGTAGTAGTCATAAAAACTGTTTCGACACCAGAGCTAAATTCATGCTCTACTTGCTGCCAATTTTCATCCGGCTGAAAACCCACAGCATTAGCATTATCTAACTTGATGGCGAGACCATAGGTTTGCATCCCATCAGTGCCATACCGAGGATTAATCATCTGACACCAAGGGATGACTTGAGAAGGCGGCGCATTAAATTTTTCGTCCTCAAAGTCGAACTTAGCAGATGCTTTCATCGTTTTAGGCTGTAGGTAAGTTTTACTATCCAAGTTGATTGTTATGCGCTGATGTGGGAATCGTATCTCCCATTTGTACCATCCAAATGGTACATTCTGCACATTATGAAGTAGATTTTAACAAGAGGGACTTGGGGCTAGAGATTATTATTTTTACTCAGAACTCAGCACTCAGTACTCAGCACTTTCAACCTAGACGCTAAAATAAACCCATCACTACCAGATGCAGTCATCTCCTCATGTCCCTTGCTAAAGAACTAGACGCTCCTCAAGCAACCCCAGAAGATGTTATCTTTCCTCCAGGTGATTTATACAGCGACGAACCTCCCTTGGAAACAGAACTGCATCTCCGGCAAATAATTTTACTTTTTAAATGCTTAGAGTGGTTGTGGCGAGACAGAAACGATTTCTACGCGGCTGGAAATCTAACTATTTACTACAGTTGGAATAAACGCAAAGATGAACACTTCCGGGGGCCAGATTTTTTTGTCGTGCTGGATACAGAGCGTCGCACTCGCAAAAGTTGGGTTGTTTGGGAAGAAGAAGGGAAATATCCTAACGTAATTTTAGAGATTCTTTCAGAATCAACGGCGAAAACCGATAAAGATTTAAAGAAAAAACTATACCAAAATACTTTCCGCACACCTGATTATTTTTGGTTCGACCCAGAAACTCAAGAATTTGCTGGATTTCATTTAGTTGATGGTCAATACCAAACCCTAGAACCCAATGCTCAAGGACATTTGTGGAGTCAGCAGTTGGGTTTATATTTGGGGATTCATGAAGGACTATTGCGATTTTTTACTCCAGTCGGTCTATTAGTTCCAACGCCAGAAGAAGCCGCCGAATTTGAACGTCAGCAAAAAGAACTAGCGCAAGCACGAGCCGAAAAGTTAGCAGCGAAACTGCGGGAATTAAATATTGACCCAGAAACAATTGATTAATCGGGAATAGGTGATAGGTTACAGGTGATAGTAAAGGTTACTGGGCGACTTGTACCGAGCGTTCGCGCAGCGTCTCCGTCAGGAGACGTCGAGGTAAGTCGAAGTACACCCTTACACCCCTAATTTTGATTATTATGCGAACGATCGCCGAAATTAACGATAAAATCAGCCGCCAGCGTGCAGTAGTTTTAACAGTTGAAGAAGTCAAAGCCAGAGTTGTAGAAGTTGGTGTCAGCAAAGTTGCCAAGGAAGTTGATGTGATTACCACCGGCACATTTGAGCCAATGGAGTCTAGTGGTGCGATTCTTAATCTCGGACACACTGACCCCCCGATTAAAATTCGCCGTTGTTGGATAGATGGCGTACCTGCATATACAGGTTTTGGGGCGGTAGATTTATACTTGGGTGCTAGTTGTGCCGTGGAGACGATGGACGGTGAGGAAATCCGCGAACGTGGCGGTGGTCATGTGATTGAAGATTTGATTGCTGGGAAACAAGTACAAGTCAGGGCGCAAGGACAAGTTACAGATTGTTATCCACGGGCTACTTTTGAAACAACCATTACCCGTGATACTATCAATCAATTTTATTTATTTAATCCGCGTAACCTTTATCAAAATTTTATCGTGGGTGTGAATGGTGGCGATCGCCCACTTTTTACTTATCTCGGCCCTTTACAACCTCATCTTGGTAACGCCGTCTACTCTAACCCTGGGGCAATTTCTCCCCTATTTAACGACCCCGATTTGCAACTCATTGGCATTGGGACACGGATTTTCTTAGGTGGCGGTATCGGCTATATCGCTTGGGAAGGAACGCAACACTTCCCCTTACAAAAGCGGTTAGCTAATCGTACACCCATTGGCCCGGCTGCTACCTTAGCCTTAATTGGTGATGCTAAACAAATGTCAGCCAGTTGGGTACGTGGTTGCTACTTTAAAAGTTATGGCCCTTCGTTGATGTTGGGTGTGGGGATACCATTCCCCGTATTAAACGAAACTGTCGTTGAACACTGTGCAGTGCAGGATAAAGATTTAGTCGCGCCCATCGTCGATTTTTCCATTCCCCGGCGCGTGCGTCCGACCTTTGGGTTGGTGAGTTACGCCCAACTGAAATCCGGGCGACTCACCATTGAAAATAAAACTGTGCGTGCTGCACCTTTAGCTAGTATGTCCTTATCTCGGCAAGTCGCCCTAGAGTTAAAACAATGGATTGCAGCTGGCACTTTTACCCTCACAGAACCAGTCGCCCCCATTCCAATGGAGCGATCATTTTTGCCCCAAGATCGTTGGACAGATTTTTAGTTTTGAGTGCTGAGTGCTGAGTGCTGAGTGCTGAGTACTAAGAGTCAGTAATTCAGCTTTATTTAGTACCGCAGGCACTCTCTTAACTCAGCACTCAGCACTTTCAACTCAGCACTACTCTTGCGGTGGCTTTTGTTTTTTAATGGGCTTAGGAACTGGAGCAGATGATTTTGGCAGAGGTTTGGACACTGCTGAGGCTTCACCGCCGCCGATCTTTTTGACTGGACGTGGGCTGGAACTGTCTCCAGGGCTACGTCTGGGCGGGAATGGTCGGCGACCACCGCCACCACCACCACCACGGAAACCACCAGGGCCACCTCTTTGGGGTGGTCGGCGTTTTTTGGGTAAATCCGCGATCGCTTCTGCTGTTTCTATGGCTAATAAGTCACCATCTCGTTTGACTTGGAAATCCCAAAACTTGCCCACAGCTTTAGTCGCTAGGACACCTTTGAGTTTTAATTTAAAGTATTTGGGTTTTTCATCTTGTTTGCGAGCAGCCTGCTTAATTTTGACAACTAAATTTTTGTCATCAAAAGATTGGTAAACTACTTCGCCACGCACAGAAAAACCACCATCGGGAATATCTGATGAAGCTTTAATGTCGCTTTTATCTGTTACAGCAGCATCGGCTTGAGGCAATTCATCATCGGCCGAATCTTGTGCTTGCTGTTTGGCTAAATTTTCGGGTTCCCATACACCCACAATTTGCAGATGTAAGGCATCGGTTTCTTGCTTAGTACGGGGATAAACTACCCAGAGGTGATTTTTTTCTAAATCAAGGTGATTCTTGACTAAGCTCATAATTCGACCGAGGAGAACAGCTTGGATTTCCACACCATCCGCAGTCAGGAGCGTACCTTGAGTAAATTGTTCACTGCTTGCAATGTAGCGACCCCGGACTAATCCGATCGCCCTGTACTGCATTGGTTCGCTGGGTGGTGGAATTGGTTGCTGTCGATTGGCTAAATGAGCATCGTTGGCAATCTCACTAGGATCAGTAGACGAATTTTCCGATTCAGAAACAGTAGCTACTACTGTTGTGACATCAAGAGCCGTATCTGTTTCGGTTTCAGGTTGATTGGACTCAGGCAAATTAGAAGATTCAGGCGAAGGCATCAGGTCGGAATTCATAAAAACTCCTTGCGGCGGAGACACATCCCATTGTGGGATTTTACTAAAGCAACTGGAAAGCGCGTTTGTGCGGCTGATGAAAGTATATTGTGTTCCACCAAGACACACGACAACGCCAAATACAATTCCAAAAACGCTAAATTTACATTTATACTCTAAATGTTTAATCTAGCGTCTAGACACTAGTTTCGGAAGCATATCATAGGTAAAACTCTGACGGCTCCCCCTAAAGTCATCAATTACTTTAGCAGTGTAAATAGTTATTTGTTATAAAATTCACAGACAATTGGCGGTATTCCGCAAAGTTTTGGAAATTTTCACTTTCCAATTTGTGTCAATGATAATGTCATTAGAGTTCTGGAGAATTACAAAACTGTGTCTGAAGCGCGTAATCGTTGGATAGTCCGGGTTATCTTGGCATTAGCAGTTCTGATGTTTGTGGGTGTATCTATAGTTCCTATTATTAGCGCATTCAATAGCCCGACATCGACAAACCAGAATGCTGCAAATCCTACAGGTAACTTAGCTTCCTCTGACCAAAAAACAAAATTGCAAGATGAAGTACGGGGTTATGAACTAGTTTTACAACGGGAACCTGAAAATCAAACTGCCCTGAAAGGTTTATTACAAGCACGTTTACAACTTTTAAGCTTGAATCAAGGTGATGTTCAAGGAGTAATAGCCCCTTTAGAAAAACTAGCTAAACTCAATCCTGAAAGATCAGAATATGGAGTCCTCCTCGCTCAAGCCAAACAGCAAATTGGCGATAAAGAAGGAGCCGCCCAAGCATATCGCACAATTTTGGATACTAAACCAGGCGATTTAAAAGCTTTACAAGGTATGGTAGCACTGCTCTTAGACCAAAAACGCCCGGAAGCTGCGATCGGTCTATTACAAGAAACTTTAAATAATGCTACCCAAGCTAATACCATTCAACCGGGAAGTGTGAATGTAGTTGCTGTGCAAGTGCTACTAGGCAATGTCTATGCAGCCCAAAAACGCTTTCCTCAAGCGATGAATGTCTATGACCAAGCGATTAAAAAAGATCCCAAGGATTTTCGCCCCGTATTGGCTAAAGCCATGTTGTTGAAGGAACAAGGCAAAACCACCGAAGCTAAACCTTTGTTTAATAATGCAGCCAGTTTAGCGCCTGCTCAATACCGAGACGAAATTAACAAAGCTGCAACCACTTCCCCAACGCCTGCGCCTGCTGCATCTGCCGCATCTGCACCTACAAGTACTCCCAAACCTTAAAATATTGGGTGGTTTAAGATAACTGTAAAAAATAAATGTTTTGGGGGTTTCTGTTGCAGGAACCCCTAATAAATGCAAAAATTCCAATCAGGAGAGATAAATGGCAAGCCTACTCATTCATCCAGGAGAAATTATTGGGGATGAAATCACAGAACTTGGTATGACCGCAAGTGATTTAGGGGAGCATCCCACTTTTTTGTATGTCATTGCGAACGCAACGAAGTGAAGTGAAGCAATCGCAAAGTCTCGCACTAAGAACAAAACCATGCGATTGCTTCGTCGTCCCTCCTCTCTGCGAGACGCTACGCGAACGCAATGACTTTTATTCTTTAGTTGCTAAATAAAAACTGGGATGCACCCGTGATTTAGCTCGTGTTCTCCATGTTCCTAAAAACCGGATTACCGAAATCATCAACGGAAAAAGAGGGATAACAGCTGATACAGCTTTACGATTAGGTCAATATTTTGGAACTGGTGGAGAATTTTGGCTAAATCTTCAGAAAAACTATGAATTGAGGTTAGCTGAACAAACTGTAGGCTAGGAAATTCAAGAAAATATAGCAATCCTAAAATTCAAGAAAATATAGCAATTCTAAATGATATACCAACATCTCTCTACCTTGTCTCCTTTATCTACCTTGTCTACCTTGTCTCTTTTGTTCATTTCTCAAATAGGACTGCTATATGAATATTAAGAATTACCGCGCTTGTTAATTCAACGCTATCAAGTGCGATTGATTATTTTTTCTCCAGATGAGGAGGCGATTATCAAATGGCAAAAGTAGAACAATATCGACAACTTATTCAAGAGCTTTTACAAGCTTATAGCGAAATTAAAGCTAGTAATGAAGAAGTAGACGCTGAAGTTATTTTTGATCAAGAGCGCGATCGCTATCAACTAGTTCATGTCGGCTGGTCTAATAAACGGCGTGTATATGGTTGTGTTTTACACTTAGATATTAAAAACGAAAAAATCTGGATTCAGCACGACGGTACTGAAGGTGGTATTGCTGATGAACTGACTAGCCGAGGTGTGCCTAAACAAGATATTGTCTTGGCTTTTCATTCTCCTTTTAAACGAAAATTTACCGAGTTTGCAGTCGGCTAGTACAACAAGGCAAAAGTAAAAAGAAAGAATAATTATACCACAAGCCTTTTAGCAATTTTTTATGGTCAGTTTATTTATGCCGACCTGTACTGGTACAATTTTGAATTGTGAAAGAACTTATTAGTCAGCCTTTCTGCACTCCATCTGTAGATAATTATTTTCCAAATGGTTATTACAAATGAGGAAGGACAAATGACAAATGACAACCTTAATTTACCGTCCCTAAATTACTAAAGATTTCAATTAAATTACCATCGGGGTCACGAAAATGAGCAGTGCGTAGTCCCCAAGCTGGACGGTCTAAAGGTTGGGTGACAATTACAACGTTGCGTTCTTTGAGTTTTTCGTATACTTCATCAACGTTATCAACGGCAAAAATCAAAGCCATTTTATTATGACAATCTGAGGCTGAAGGTAAATAAGCACTGGGAATTGCTTCAGCCATGAAATCTTTTCTAAATAAGGCTAATTTGAGGTTATCTCCAGTGTGTAACTCAGCATAGCCACTATTTTCATCCCCCCAATCAATCCAAAAGCCCAATACGTCACGGTAGAAGAAGAAACAATCTTTATAGTTGTTTACTAACAGCCTGATATGTGTTAATTGAAGCATGATAAATATGATGTCTATTAGTGAATATATAGCCGTAGTCACTGAGGTTAGCACAGTATTAATTTCTTAAGACCTTGAATTTAACTGGTTAATACTCAGCACTCAGCACTCAGCACTTTGCTTGACTAACTGTGTATTCTCGGCTCTGGATGCAAGTTTACCAGGATATCGCTTTCAACAATTGCTAACTCATCAAGTCTTTGCTGAACAATTTCACGTTCAAAGTAAGTGTCTGCTAAAACCCAGTATGTACCAAAGTGTCTGGCTTCTGATGCCATTAAGCCTTTATAAAATTTCGCTAATTCTGGTTCAGGACAATGTGTGGCTAATAGTCCTAGTCTTTCGTGACTGCGGGCTTCTATTAAGCCGGTGACGAGTAAGGAATCTAAAAAACGGTCTGGTTCGTTGGGACGGGCTGCGGCTTTCAAACCTGCACCATAAGGAGGCGGCGATAAGGGTGCAAGGGGGATGTTGCGACGTTCTAGCCACTGGTTGACGAGTTCAAAGTGTTCTAATTCTTCACGGGCGATCGCAGTTAATTCCCTAACCATTTTAGTATTAGAAGGATAGCGAAACATGAAATTTAACGCCACCCCGGCGGCTTTGCGTTCGCAGTGGGAATGGTCAAGCAAAATAATATCTAAATTTGAGATCGCTTGTTCGACCCAAGCATCAGAGGTGGGTTGCTTGAGGGTGTTGATAGTCGGTAATCCAGAAGTAAGCACAGGCTAAAACAATAAAAATGGCAATCCTGCTGAGTATCCCAGCAACTCGATTTTGACATACTCCCCGGCGTGAAAGCACGGGGATTCTAGGCTCAAACAGCGATTGCAGGCGTAGCCCGACTTACATCACCTAACCCGATGGTTGATGCCCCAACCATTTCAATCACTTGAGATGCGTTCTCATCCCTTGCGTTCACGGATTGGCAAGATGGGCAACGCCATTCTCTCATAGATAAATCCAAATCTTCTAGAACATGGCCACAACTAGCACAAGTCTTACTGGATGGATACCACTGGTCGATAAACACAACCAATTTATTTTTCTTCTTAGCAACCCATTCCAGGATTTGTAGAAACTCGCCAAACGCCAGATCCGAGATTTTCCTACCCCAAAGACGTTGCATTCCCTTGAGAATCAAATATGTAGGCAAAGAATAACAAATTTCTATTGAATCTTGACAAAATTTTAAGTAAATCACCAAAGCATAGTAATTTTCCTATGTTGTTACAGAAACATTGTGGTTGAAGTTTATCAATCCTACTTTCCTAGGAGAAATTATCTATATGCTTTGGTGCTTTTTTAGCGGATATTTCCGCCATAAGGGTAAAAGTAAAGGGCTTATAAAGAATATAATAGCCCTTTAGAAATTACTGTATCAGCCCGCACAATTTTTCGAGATTACTGAATAAATTTTGTCTAGCGATCCCCATGTCAAGAAAATCGTATATTTTCACCAACTTTGCCTGATTAATTATCGTGAATTCTTTGTATCGATTCATAACTAAATACAAAATTTTACCAAGCAATTGGTTGGCGATCGCGGAAAAATCCTCCAGTAGAACCATCATCTGGAAGGGTTGCCAGCCATACGATTGTGTCAACGCCTTGTTCTGGTGTACGTGGTGCATTTGCGCCACCCATATCAGTTTTTACCCAACCAGGACAAACAGAATTAACTAATATATTTGTGCCAGTTAATTCACTAGCAAAAATTCGGGTGACGGCATTTAAAGCTGTTTTAAAAATACGGTATCCAGGGAAACCTCCCTCCATATCTGTTAACTATCCCATCCCTGAAGAAACATTCACTATTCGTCCATAATTATGTTCTTTCATTAAGGTAATTAATGCTTGAGTAACACGCACTACACCAAAAACATTTGTATCAATTGTTGTGTTAGAGCAATTGATAGTGTAGCGATCGCTGATATGATGATGACACTGTTAGCGATACCTCCGATAAGCTTCCCTAACGCCTGTCTTTCTGTTTGTAAAATATATAAAAGCAAAAAGTAATTCTTTGTATACTAAACATTATTCATAATCAAAAAATCAATTACCAAATTCTTCCCAAATTCAAAACAAAACCATTTAAAATATCTTCCCCTGATACTGTAACAGGAGATTCCAAAAGCTCAAATTCCTTACCTTGTCTATAAATTTCTACCTGACGAGATTTACGATTAATTAATAAACCTAACCGCACACCATTGTCTATATATTCCCTCATCTTTTCCTGTGCAACCTTCAAACTATCACTTGGGGAAAGTAACTCAATTACAAAATTAGGACAAATAGGAGGGAACTTTTCTTTTTCTACATCTGTTAAAGTATTCCATCTTGACAACTTTATCCAAGCAGCATCAGGAGAACGGTCTGCACCATTAGGTAATTTAAAACAAGTAGAAGAATCAAAAGCTATGCCAGTACCATCAGCATCAGTCCAATTCATTACTTGTTGAGTAATTCTCGCATTTTTATTTCCCGTTTCTCCTCCCGTAGGCGGCATAATAATTAATTCTCCAGTTGCGCTGCGTTCAAATTTCAAGTCCTTATTTGCTTGACATAGATTAAAAAATTGCTCATCTGTCAGTTCCAATACTGGTTTGAGATTGACTGTAAAAGCATTCATAGCAATATTCCAGATTAAATATTAAAGCAGCAATTATATTCGCCTTAGATACTATTCTATATTCCATTACCCCGTTGGCAACAAGCGATCGCACCTCTCCACAATCCTAAATGCGATCGCTCGTCTTCAACAGAGTAAAATACACTTTATTTTCAGTATTCAATTCTCCAGCCTACGAATGCGAATTGCTGTTGGTGAAATAACAGTAAAAGCTCCCAGTAATTCAGAGTGGTGTTGATTAATAGCATTGGCAATAATCTCTGATTTGCTGATTGTAGATAACCCTGCTAATCGAGTTAAGATAACACCTGATGCAATACGACGTAAGCGGAAAACTAACTCACCAAAATCTTTGTCTGATGTTAATAATATTGCTTCTTCTTGGTTAGCCAAATCCAGCACTACATCATCTGAAATTCCTGGCTCCATTTCAGCAACGTACCAAACTAAATGGCCATCTTGACGCAAACGCTCAACAATCGGCCAATCTAAATTCTCGTCTGCTAGAAACTTCAAGAAACGTTCTCAACAATCGGATAAATCACATCATATCGTAAAGCCTCAGCCGCAAATGCCAAAGCTGCTTGAATTGCTTCGCGTGTTAGTCGCGGATGTGATTCTAATATTTGTTCTGGGGTTTCACCAGCAGCTAATTTTTCTAGAATTAACTCAACAGTGATGCGCGTACCTGCAATTACAGGTTTACCCATCATTACTTTTGGGTCGGATACAACTATTTGTTTAAGCGGTTTTTGCATTGTATTGGCTCATCGCTTGCTTTCTATATCATGCCATTAATAACTTACGATACTTAATGTAAGCTAATGCTTGTATGGCTAAATGCGTGATACCTATCGTAAGATACACAACATATACTAAACGCATTGAGTAATTACAATAATAAACCAGATATCAAATACTGTTTTTAGATAAAATATACTGTTTGTGCAATTGAGTGTATCTTCTCTACTATGTCTAACAGCGAGCGCACTCTACATTCCCAAAAGCGATCGCTGATTCTATGATGACACTGTTAGCGATCGCCTGTATGGAGAGATGAGCGATACCTCCGGTAAGCTTCGCTAACGCACTCCACATTCTCAAACGCGATCGCCTGTTTTTCCAGATGAGCGATACCTACAGTAAGCTACCGTTAAAAATGTCAAAGTATAAAATTATTGTATAATTATGATGCCAACTTATTTACTCTTCTTTAGTTTATAAATTTGCGTTATAATTTTGATTGGAATCCGGCCAAAGAAAAACAAAATATTAGTAAACATCAACTCAATTTTCGTTTAGCATCAACTGTTTTTCGTGATCAATATCAGTTAAGTTTATATGATGAGGAACATAGTGATTATGAAGACAGATGGATTACGATAGGTTTAGATGAAACGGGTATTTTAAGGGTTGTTATTCATACTTTTGAACAAACAGATGAAGATTCCTGCTTAATTCGTATTATTTCAGCACGGAAAGCAAATTTTAATGAGCAGCAGTGTTATCAAGGCAGAAAACTATGAAAGCGGAATATGATTTTTCACAAGCTGAACAAGGTAAGTTTTATCATCCTGATGCAACGTTTCATTATCCGATTTACCTTGAACCAGATGTTGATAATTTTTTAAATAAAATTGCTCAAGAGAAAAATATTGATGTGCAAATTTTAGTCAATGAATGGTTGAGAAATAATATTAAATTAATTGAAAGTATTCAGTAAAAGCAATAAAGGCAATTACACTCGATAACACTCCCAAAGCGCGACGCACTCCCCATTTCCAAAAGCGATCGCTGATCCTATGATGATAAGGTTAGCGATACCTCCGATAAGCTTCCCTAACGCCTGTCTTTCTGTTTGTAAAATATATAAAAGCAAAAAGTAATTCTTTGTATACTAAACCTAGAGTCAAAAAATTATAGTTATAAATTTTATGTCTAGCTATCAAGAAGTATTACAACAAGCTCAAACTTTAACTCCTGAAGAACAAATACGCTTAATTGAAGATTTATCCAGCTTAATTCGTCAACAGGTAACAATGATATCTAAACCAAAGCGTAGCATTTTAGAATTGCGTGGGTTGGGTAAAGAAATCTGGAATGGTGTTGATGCTCAAGAATATGTTAATCACGAACGCGATTCATGGAATATCATTTTTTGTGACGAATGACGCACGTTTACCTTCGTTGCCAGGGTTATCAGTGTTAGTGTTAGAGCAATTGATAGTATAGCGATCGCTGATTCTATGATGATAAGGTTAGCATCGCCTGTTTGCTATCATGAGCGATTGTAACGTAAAAATTTCTAGAGCGATCGCCTGTAGAAAAATATGAACATGATTTATATTTTTTTAATCACCTAAGCAGAGATCAAACGCTGTTTTGGTTCAGGAATGTGACGACCTAATTCTTGAGCAGTTTCAATCCATTCCTGCATAATAATTTCTACATTTTGTAGTGCTTCTTGATAAGTTTCACCATCAGCAGCACATCCAGGTAATTCTGGTACTTCTGCTATAAATGCTTGGTCTTCTTCACTCCAATAGAGATTAATTTCATAACGCAGATTCATCTTGTTCTCCTAGTTCATATTTGAGAATTACTTCACGCACTTGCTTAACCTGATAAGCTTTAGCTTTTCCTTGTTTGGGCTGAAGATTCAAGATTTCTTCTATACCATCTTTTGTATATATATGATGGCTACCGCGAATGCGCTCATCAAACCCTAGTTTAATTAGTAGTTGACACAACTGCTCAAAGGCAATGTTTTTGTCTGATGTTCCTGATAATATCTTAGCCAGTAGTTTATCTATTTGACTCATTATTTACCATAAGCGATCGCTGATTCTATGATTGCACAATAGGCGATCGCCTGTTTGTCAGGATGAGCGATCGCACTCCACAATTACCAAACAGTGATAACCTGTTGATTACAATGAGCGATCGCACTCCACATTCCCAAACGCGATCGCCTGTTTTTCAAGATGAGCGAAGCACTTCACATTCCCAAACGCGATCGCTGATTCTATGATTGCACAATAGGCGATTGCCTGTGTATCATGATGAGCGATCGCACTCCACATTCCCAAACGTGTCGCCTGTGTATCATGATGAGCGATCGCACTCCACATTCCTAAAAGCGATCGCCTGTTTTTCAGGATGAGCGATCGCACTCCACATACCCAAATGCGATCGCCTGTTTGAAAAGATGAGCGATCGCACTCCGCATTTCCAAAAGCGATTGCGTGTATGGAGAGATGAGCGATCGCACTCTACATTCCCAAAAGAGATCGCACCTCTCCACACTCACAAATGCGATCGCCTGTTTGTCACCATTCTGACTCCTATATATCACTTAAATAGTTATTAGCTTCGATAAACAAATGGTATGTTGTGTCCTTATACTCAGTCCTAATATTTTTGTTATCGTCTAGTAGACCAATTACTGGAGCCTTATACTGACGCTCAGGTTTTGTACGAACATCGTCTGCTGGTATGGCAAAGAAATGAAAATTAGGAAACTTTTTACTCAAATCGTTCACCAATGAGTTACGATTTCCATCAAGAATACCAACAACACGAGTGAAACCTAGATCATGTAGAACACCTGCAATTTTTGCCATCTTTTCAGCACCACCTATACCCCAACCAAAGAAAGTTCCATTTAGGTCTACATTGATTTGTTGTTGAACAAATTGATAGAAGATTACGTCTTCTTGTCCTTCAACTAAAATTATCTTATCCTCAAGGAAAAAAACTTCTTGAGCGTTTAAACCCAAGATGTGGGGGTTGTTCTTATCCGTCAAAAGCGGTAATATTCCCTTGGCAGAAGATGGAGATAGTTGTGAAATTACTGACTCACCATTCTTGAGATAAATACGTGCTACTGTCGCGCCGTTTTTCAGTGCTTCAAGATTTAAGAAGTAGGGTGAATGAGTAGACAAGATAATTTGACGCTCTGTTGCATACTCTGTGAGAAGAGTTGCTAATTTACGTTGCAACGATGGATGAAGTGATAACTCTGGTTCATCAATAACTATTACATCCCCAGGATTTGAATCATATAAAGCATCAACAATGTATAAAAGGCTTACCAGCCCTTCACCCAGTCCCTCACTACTATGATCAGCACCGCCAGTTTTGATCTTCAGATAATAGTCTCCGTTATCCGTTTGATCAATTGTCCAACTGGGTACTGGATTAAGTACTTTCTTTAATACTTCATTAAATTGACTTTGATTTTTCTGTGCAGTAAACAAACGGGATGCAAACTGATCAACCACTGATGTACGAACAGTAGGAAATCCTACTTGCGCCATATAAACACTGCGAGGACATTCAGCTCGCTGGAAATATGGATATAATGTACGCCGTGAAGGTAAAATTAGAAGGTTATTTAAAATTTTTGACTGAATGGGATCTCGTTCTGTTTCGCTTGAACCAGCATTTACGGTACGAAGCTCCTCTGTTTTATTATTGTTATCAGTGATACGAAGTTTTACCATATCACCAGCTTTACGATTCCGTTTTCCTTGTGTAAAATTGGGATTTGGATTTTGCTGGACTAAAGCACGAAGTGCTTCAATTACTGTTGACTTTCCTGTATTATTTGCACCAACTAAGATTGTAAGACCACTACCCAATCCCTGTCCGGCTTGAGCCAAGTAAAGAGTTTGAAGGGTAGCAAATCCACGTAGTCCAATTATTTCAAGTTTTTTTAGCATTTCTTGTTTTTTAACAATAAGCGAAATTCTAAAGACTATATAAACAATCTACTAATAGCTTTTGCTAACCTATCTTTTTTCTACATTCAGTAAAAATTTAGATAAATACTAAAGGCACGGTTATACCGTGCCTCTTAGCTAATTTATTAGGTTATGCAAAACCTACTCTATGCCCTCGATTCGGTCTTCAACTTCTTGGTACAACTCGCGGAGGCGGTCTAAATTCTCCTCGCTAGTTTCCCAATAACCGCGACCATTCACTTCCAACAAAGTTGAGACAATCTTGCGGAAGGAATGGGGGTTGAGGTTCATCAACCGTTTCTGCATTTCTTCATCTTTAATGAAGGTTTCGTTGGTGTCCTCGTAAATCCAGTTGTCCACAGCGCCGGCTGTTGCACTCCAACCTGTGGTATTTACTAACCGCTTGGAGAGTTCCCGTACACCTTCGTAACCGTGAGATAGCATACCTTCGTACCACTTGGGATTTAACAATTTGGTACGGGCATCTAGGCGGACGGTTTCCGATAGTGTGCGGACTTGGGCGTTAGCTGTGGTGGTGTCTGCAATGTAGGATGCTGGTTTTTTGCCATCACCACGCAGACTTGCTACCAACTTGGTGGGGTCTGAGTCGAAGTAGTGGGAAACGTCGGTCAAGCTAATCTCGGAGGAATCCAAGTTTTGGAAGGTTGCATCAGCAGTTTTTAAGGTGCTTTCAAAAAGCTGTCGGGATTCGTCCATCATTCCGGGGTTATCGGAATTGAAGGAGAAGGATTTGCGCTTGAGGTACATTTCCTGTAATTCGGCTTCGCTGTCCCATGTGCTGTTTTCTACTGCCAAGTTGATGTTTGAGGAGTAGGAACCAGAAGCGTTGGAGAACACGCGGGTGGCTGCTTGTCTGAGGTTAATTCCCAATTCCTCAGCTTGCTGCATCGCGTGTTTGCGGACGAAGTTCATTTCTAAGGGTTCATCTGCTTCCGCAGCCATTTTCACCCCTTGATCTAGCAGGTTCATCTGGTTGATGAACAAGTCGCGGAATACACCAGAACAGTTAATTACAACATCAATTCTGGGTCGTCCTAACTCTTCTAAGGGAATTAACTCCAACTTGTTCACCCGTCCCAAAGCGTCGGGAACCGGACGTACACCCATCATCCACATGATTTGCGCTAGAGATTCACCGTAGGTTTTGATGTTATCTGTTCCCCAGAGAACACAAGCGATGGTTTCTGGCCAGTTACCGTTGTTTTCGGCTTTGTTTCTTGCCAAAAGTCTATCAACAACGATTTTAGCTGATTGGACAGCCGCAGCCGTGGGAATTGATTGGGGGTCGAGGGCGTGGATGTTCTTACCTGTGGGTAATACATCCGGGTTGCGGATGGGGTCGCCACCAGGGCCGGGAAGAATGTATTCGCCTTCCAAGCCTTTGAGTAATGCGCCGAGTTCGTTGTCTGCACAAACTTGTTGTAAACAGAATTCTAAATACTCGAACAGGGGTTTCAAGGCGGAAGCATCGACTTTGGGATACCCGGCTTTGTGCAGTGCTTCTACCCAAGGTTCCTTTTTGCCCATGTTGAAGAAATTCAACTTGGATACTAGAGAAACCCGTCCTTCCGCGTCGGTTTGTTCTTGTACTAAGGCGCGGACGGCGGCGCGAGTTGCTAGGGTGATGTCTTGCAGTAATTGGACATCTTCTAATACGCCTCTGTCGCTATTTTGGTAAATTTCGTCAATATCGCGCCCAATACTGCTGGCAATGATGCGGGGTAAGCTGAGAATTTCCTCTTCTTGACGGTCTAAGCTGGCGATATTAACTAGAGTGGCGATCGCTTCTTCTGCACTTGGCGGTTTACCAATGACGTGCAAACCACAAGGTAACAACCGAGATTCGATTTCCATCAACTTGCGGTAGACGCTACCAACAATATTATCCCGTTCTTCCGGGGTCATATCTTTGGCATCGGTTTCGGGCAAGTTGATATCTTTATCTAGGTTCACCATCCGGCATTTATCCATGATCGTGTTGACGATGGGAATACCGCGACCGCTATCTTTTAAGGTTTGGTAAGAAGCAATTAATTCGCTGAGTTCTTTCAAACCTTTGTACAAACCAGCGTTTTCTGCGGGTGGTGTGAGGTAAGAAATTGTCTCGGCGTAACTGCGACGTTTGGCAATTGTCGCTTCGCTGGGGTTGTTGGCGGCGTAGTAGTAGAGGTTGGGAATTGTGCCGATTAAGTTATCGGGGTAACATTCACCCGACATCCCCATTTGCTTACCGGGCATGAATTCTAAGGAACCATGTGTACCAAAGTGGAGTACCGCATCCGCGCCCCAAACTCTTTCGAGGTAAGTGTAGTAAGCCGCAAAGCCGTGGTGAGGGCTGGCGGAACGGGAGAACAACAACCGCATGGGGTCGCCTTCATAACCAAAGGTAGGTTGAACACCAATGAAGACGTTACCGAATTGCTTACCGTAAATTAACAAGTTTTGTCCATCGCTGTTGAGGTTTCCTGGTGGTGGCCCCCAGTTTTCTTCTAGGCGTTGGGAATAAGGTGTCAGTTCTTCGTATTCGGGGACTGACATTTTGTAAGCAATGTTGAGTTCGGGGCTGGCGTACTGTGCTTGTGCGTCGTGGATGACTTGTTCCATCAACTCTTTCGCGTTTTCTGGTAAGTCCTGCACGTCGTAGCCGTTGTTTTTGAGTGCCTGCATCACCTCGTAAATTGAGCCGAATACATCGAGGTATGCGGCTGTACCGACGTTGCCTTTGTCGGGGGGGAAACTGAAAACGGTGATGGCAACTTTTTTGTTGAGTTTGGGTTTGCGACGCAGGTTAGCCCATTTCAAAGCCCGTTGTGCGACGGCGGCGATACGGTCTTGGAGTGCGATCGCTTTTCCTGTTGCCCCATCTCTACCCGATAATATAATCGGTTCAATTGCGCCATCTAATTCAGGAATCGCAATTTGCAATGCTACTTGAATCGGATGTAAGCCCAAATCACTATCTAACCACTCTTCCGTAGTTTGGAAGACTAAAGGCAAAGCCACCATGTAAGGGCGATTCAGGCGTTTGAGTGAGTCAATTGCTTTGGGGTGGTCTTGTCTAGCGGGGCCGCCTACCAACGCAAAACCTGTTAAAGATATGACTGCATCAACTAACGGGGTTTTAGTTGTGGGTTCGTAGAAGTAAGCATCCACAGGTTTGGAGAAATCCAAACCACCAGCAAACACAGGTACTACCCTTGCGCCTAGTGCTTCCAGTTCCTGCACCATCGCCACGTAATGGGCATCATCGCCTGTAACCAAGTGAGTGCGTTGTAATACTAACCCGACACAGGGTGCTAAAGGATCTTTTAAATCTTGGGGGATATCCCGGCGGGCGCTGTACCAGTTGAGATATTCTCGAACATCCTCATACATGGTTGTGGCTAAAGGATGCCAAATTCCCATGTCGGGATAAACTACTGGTGCTTGATATTCTAAAGATGCAGCTTTTTGTTTTTCGACATCTTTTAATACATATTTATCAGCCAGCATCAGCAAGAAGTTTTCCAGGTTTTCTGGAGAACCACCCAGCCAATACTGGAAACTCAGCATAAAATTGCGTGCGTCCTGTGCTTTATCTATCGGTAAGAACTTCAGGACTTGGGGCAGTGTCCGCAATAGTTTCAGCATTCCATCTTGGAATCCTGCACCGGATTTTTCTTTGCGTTTCTTCATGAATTGTGCGATCGCACTCTTCGATTGACCCAACTGTGCCAAGGAAAAACTGCCCATTTTATTTAGGCGCATTACCTCTGGCATCGAGGGAAACACAACAGCAACGTCTAGATTATCGCGGTGTGGTTCTACTGCTGCTACTACTTTCTGTGCTAAGTCTTCGATAAAAATCAGAGAGGCAATAAAAATATTGGCACTTTGTATATCGCGCTGGAACTCTTCGTAATTTTCAGGATCTCTGAGTTCCTCAATCAAGTACCCACTGATTTCAATCGCAAGGTCAGGATTGTTGGCGTTAATTGTACGAACCGCTTGCGACAATGCACTCTGGTACTGGGACTCAAGCACGACATAGACCACCTTAATGAAGTTACGTCCGCCCAGGTTATCAGGCGCAATGTGTCTAATGGTGGACTTGACGTGGGTGAACATGCTTCCTCTGCTCCTTTGATGCGTGTTCTCGACTGGAATTGCTTTGCGGCTAAGTTGCCCACAAAGTTTAACGATTTTTTTCGGCAATAAGAGTTTTTTATCAGAAAAACCTTACCAAATGGGCATTTTGTCGCTTAACTGACATAAATCGATATAAAAATCGCAAACTTTGTTAACAAACATTAATAGATAATAAAAGCAAATGCTCACTTAATGTAACAAAAACTTAATATTTTTCGATATATTCTGGCAAATTTGTACTTTTGAGGCGTGATATAGCCAAATATATAAATATGTAATTTTGTCAAGTATTATCTGGGAAGTTTAGGCGATGAGAATGAGGAGGTCAGGATTCGCGTAGTGTTTCCCCATATATTCATAGTAGTACCAAATCAAGAGCGATCGCCTGACTAAACAACTAAGCATAAAATCAGATGTACCCAAGGGAGAAGGTGAGATGACTGCTCAAGTTGTAGATACCACCTCAGAATTAATTGCCAATTTCCACACTCTAGCACCAGAATAGCAACAGCAAGTCTTAGATTTTGTGGAATTTTTAATGCAAAAATATGCTCAACCTGAAACAAACCAAGAACATCCTCAGCCAAGGGTATTAGGATTACATGAAGGCGAAATTTGGATGAGTGATGATTTTAATGATCCTTTACCTGATGAATTTTGGATGGGTGAAGGTGCAGTATGAAATTTATTGTTAGACACTTATGTACTTATTTGGTCAGTAGGAGAGCCAAAAAAACTATCTGACAATGTTAGAACCCTATTAATGGATACTAACAACTCTTGGTTAGTTAGTATAGCTAGTACAGGTCGGCGTAAATCAACAGACCATAAAAAATTGCTACAAGGCTTGTGGTGTAGTTGTTATTTATTTTTACTTTTGCTTTGTTGTACTAGTATTTTATATAAAAAAAGCTCATTACTCAGCTTTACGGAATAAAAACTCGACCGACTCCTAGATAGTTTTCTATATCAAACACAATCTCAATCAGGCGAGTGGCACACTTTTGCCGATAGTTAATTTCATCAAGTCTATCAGGGTTTCCGATTGTCAAAATTGGTAGAGAAATTGGTGTATTTTCCTCACGTATTGTCTGTTCTAGAGAATCATCGCCCTTCATATTTCGATTCGCTGTAATCAAAATCATCTGGTTGGTTTGAGCAAATTGCCAAACAACTCGGTCGCTACTATCCATCGGCAAACCGACTTCCTGAAATGTAAAGAAGCGGATAGGTAACAAATCCAGCCATCCTTCCGCAGAGAGTGTTCCCCAGAATAGAACAGCATCGCCTGTTAAATTGTAGTCAATAAGAAAATTCATGACTGCGCTTCAATGCGAGCTTTCCAGGCTTGTAGTTTTGCACGTAGGGCTTCTTTATCTGATTTAGGAGGCATTGCAGAGATTTTTGCAAAGTGTTCTCGATTTCGCTCTTCCCAATATTGCCGAATTTCCACTGCTGTTTGCAGACATTCTTGGTATTCTGCCTCAACTTCTGTCTGATGAGTTTCAATGTATGCTAACGCTGAATTAATCTGCTCATCATTGAGACCAAGCTTCTCACGAATCAGTTTTGGTGGATACTGAGCTTTTAGATAATCCATCACGTCGTAAAGTGTGATGCGTGTACCGGCGATCGTCAATCCACGTTCTGTGCGAATGATTTTTGGTTCTTGCTTGGATGCTGCTACCATAAAGATTTCTCATCAGAAGCTAATTTCATCATATCGCCAATGTAACTTTTCAGCAGACACAGGCGATCGCTATTGGGTTTTGATTGAGATTTGGAAGTTAACTAATTTATAAAGTAATACAAACCTGCTTATCGACGTATTTTAGGTATAAATGTCTTTTCCAGCTTTTCTGCGATTCGGAAGTATGCAATTAATGGGTTCCCCAGCCCAAAAGGTAATGCTTTGATGATATCTCGATCAAGACGATAAACTCTAGAACCAAGTCGGAGGATAACATCTCCATCTTCACGAGCTTTTACACGCTCTCTTAAGCGCCGAATTTCTTCACTTATAGCACTTTCGCCTACCTGTTCATCTATTAAGATTATTTCTCTATCTAGATTTTCGAGTTCAGCTAAAATTCTAACAGCATCACGCTCTAAGCTATCTATTCTATCCAAGGCTGCTTGTCGTCGAGATTCAATTTTTACAATTTCCGCAAGCCGCGAACGTTCTGCTTCGAGAACTTGAATCTTTTCCTCCTGAGTTTTAGCTTGCTCAATTAGCCTTTCGATCTCTGGAACTTTGGAAAGTCGCTGTATGATTTCGTCATCAGATCGGCTAATTGCATAGCCAAATAAGGCTAGACCAACGGGAGCAGCAGTAGCAGATGCAATGCCAAACCAAACTACAAAACGATTATCTTTTCCAGATTGAATTCCAAGATAAACGGTTCCGGTAACAAGACCAGTCGCAATAAACGCTGAAATAATTTTCCTTATCAAAACCACTAGAGTAATTAAAAAATGAATTGTAAAAGTATATTTGTCTAACGATTTATTGTACGGTCAATTTCTATCTATTACCCATATTTCGTCTTCAGAAAAGCAATGTTAAGCTTATAAGTTTGAAATTCCAACCTCAGAACCTCAAACTTCTGTTTCAGAACTCGAAGATAGAACATCAGATGTTAAATTACTGAGCAAAAACTCGGAATGTAAGTCATTTTGAGATGACTTGCGCTATGAGACTTAGAATGAATTCTGGGGCGGGATAGGTATTTGCAGAAAAACTCCTGTTTACTTAGACATTCAGCAATTGCAGGGGGGTTGGGGAGAGGTTCAACTCACTCATCTTAAAACATTCTAGCGATCGCTCCCGGAACTGGCACAAGTTGAGTCAAGATATACGTTACCCTCATCAAGACTTAAGTATATACCTATACGGCTGCTGCTTATGTCATCTTCTCCAGAGCGTCCGTTAAAAATTAACCTCACCCTACCATCATCCCATCCGCAGTTATTGGAGGGATTGGATTTATGGCTGCGCTTAGGTTTGATATCTGATGCCCAAGTTAGGCAGTTATGTAAAGAATATCTCAGTTGTACGGTGGTGCTACAGCCGCAAGTCGAACCGGAAGCAGTGGTAGCGGGTGCAACTCCCAAACAGAAGCCATTAATTGCTTATGCACCAGCACCGCCAAAACAACCTTCTCAACCCAATTTTGTCACGAGGATGTTGCAATCTTTGGGGGAAGAATTGAGTGTACGCTGGCTACTATTTTTAGGTGTATTTTTAGTAGTGCTGTCCTCTGGGGTATTGGCTGCAAGTCAATGGGAAAGATTTCCCGCATCTGGACAGTATGGGGTGTTATTTGCTTATACTTTAACTTTTTGGGGTTTCAGTTTTTGGACTGGGAGACAAGCAAACCTGAGATTAACCACTCAGACGCTATTAATTGTCACGTTATTTTTAGTGCCTGTAAATTTTTGGGCAATGGACAGTTTCGGATTATGGCACAATCCGCTTAACTGGTTGACAGTTGCGATCGCTGCTCCTACTCTTTCTTTTGTTACAGTTTTACTTTGCAGTAATCGTACAGTTTTTCCCAACTCCTCCACAAGAAAGTTACCGCTAATTAATATCCTGGCGTTGAGTTATTTACATTGGGGTTGGAAAATCGCAGTCTTTCCTTTAATTGCTGTGTATGCAGCGATGATAGGCACAACTCTACTAACTGTCTATGACATTCGTCGTCAGCGACGTAATACTGGTGAAAATCAACTCAGTTTATTTGCCACCGTCATTGTTTACTCATTAATTGTACTGTTGTCACGGGCAATTTTTGTTGCTGGTGTAAATGTCACCCAACTAGGGTTAGCCATTGGGATTTGTGGTTGGTTGATTACGTGGTTAGTACAGCAGGGAAGGGTGCAGGGGTACAAGGGTATAGGGGTGCAAGGGGGACAAGGGGGACAAGGTGGACAAGGTAGACAAGGTGGACAAGGTGGACAAGGTAGACAAGGTGGACAAGGTAGCTATCTTTCTCCCTTGTCTACCCCCTCTCCCTTGTCTCCCCACTCAGCACTCAGCACTCAGCACTCAGCACTTCACCCCGCTTGGGAAATCTTAGGTAGCCTTTTACTCTTCCTCGGTTGGGCTGTGGCGGTAATAGATTATCCGGGACAAGCTTTGGCTGTGAGTGGTTTGGCTTTGTGGTATGTGAGTCAGCGTTTGCAGAGATATAGCCTCAAGCTTGATTTAGCGGTGCTGTTTTTGGTTGGCTTGCAGTCGATTTGGCAGGGTTGGCGAGTTGTACCGCCGGGAACGCGACAATCGATAATTGCTACTGCGGCAAATATCACCCAGGCGCACAATGAACCTTGGGCGTTGTTGAGTGTGGCATTATTTCCTTATTTAATTTTTATGGTATGGTTTTGCGATCGCCTGCGTCATACCGAAAACCGAGATTTGGCAAATTATGGTGAAGCGATAGCCGTGATGTTTGGCAGTTTTTTAACTGTCTTGTCCACAATTAATCCTACCTTGCGATCGCTAAATCTAGTTTTTTCTACTATTACTTTGGTTGTTGTTACTAAACGCCGTTCGCCATCTTCCACGCCATTAATTTACCTGACTCACTTCATCGGGTTACTGGCACTTTTCTCAGTCATAGACTGGTTTTTCCCGAATCTCCCGACTTATCTCTGGGCAACGGTGATCTCAGTTGTGATGGTGGCAGAATGGGGATTTAGTCTTGGTAATGGTAGCTGGCAAAGTAGTGCATGGTATTTCGGGTTAGTATTATCCATTGTCAGTTTTAGTTTATTTTTTGATGCCACTTTTAAACAAATTAACCAACAATATTGGGGCGTGATTTGGTTAATTACACCCTTATGTTTGACTTTTTTAGCTAGTCGCACCACAGGCAAACCCCGCATCATCAGGGCTTTTTTGAGTGGGGTGGCTGTGTTTGCGGTGCAGTTTTTAACTATTCTTGTACCAGAAACTAGATTTATGAGTTTGGCGGTGGGTACGGGTGTAATGTATCTCAATACCCGCTATTTAAGAAATGAAGGATCTGCCGCTTTTACCATTGGTTTAGGACTGAGTTTTGTAGCGGCGTTGCTGTGGGAAGGAATACCAGGATTACCCCGCCTAGCTATTGCAGGTTGGTTAGTCGTAGGTGCGATCGCCACTTTTAGTTTATGGTTAATGCGAAAATTACTGCAACAACGCAACCATGATTTAGCAGATATATATGCAGATGCTAGTGATAAATGGGCGATCGCTTTATGTTGTACTGTACTCTCAACCCTGACAATCCACTCATATTTAGTTTATGATGCCGTCGTCATCCCCGGAGTTTGGTATTTAGTCGCCAGTGCAATTACTTTACTCGCCATTGTTTATCGTAGCTGGCGTGAACCCACAGATTGGGCATTTTACGGTATTGGTTGGTGTGTAGAATTATTCATCGCCGAAGTGTTGAGCTTTGGGGAACGTTCTACAATCAGAATTGCGATCGCTAATATTGCTTTAGGTTTATTCACCCAACTTTTAGGCGAATGGTGGAAAAGACGATATCATCCCGCCGTACTTCCCAGCAGTTTACATATTCTGCCTTTAGTTTATGGTGCATTGAGTGTTGTTCTGCGGTTAAATGTTTTTACAGAGTGGACTGGTTTATCTAGTTTGGGTGTGGCTTTAATTGTCATTGGTATCGGCAGACGACAACCAAACTTTAAACCTCTGCTGTACTGCGGCATTATTGGCGTATCAATTTCTTTTTATGAACTATTGTTTTATCAAATGTCCCAAGCTAAAGGCGGTGCATTGGGTGATGGCTTAATTGCTATGTCCACTTTAGGAACAAGCATCATGCTAGTTTACAACCGATTAGCGCCTTGGTTGAGCCGATATTTACGCCTCAGTTTGCTAGAAATCAAAGGTATTGCTCATCTGCACTGGGCTTGGAGTAGTGTATTATTAACCCTGGCCATTGCCCTGCCAATTCAAGCTAACCGCCTTGTTGGGTTGGGTACAGGGGGATTATTAATTATGTATGCCATCTTTCAAGGAAGAGGTAATAGTAATACACCAAGGGTTTTTGGCAGAATCACCACAGAAGAAATGTGGGTGTATCTCGGCTTATTAGAAGTATTGGGAATGCGGGTTTATTGGCGAGAAACCGCCGTCGGACAGTGGCTAACCGGGCCGTTAGTCCCTTGGAATGGTGCGATCGCTTGTGTGATAGCCTACTTCTTATACAGCTTACCCTGGGAAAATTGGGGTTGGTCAAAAAGACCTTGGCAACTCGCCGCCTACATTTTGCCATTAATGATTTTGTGGGAAACCAAACTGCAAGTTTACCCCATCACCCTGCTCATCGCGGCTGGATTTTACATCATCTTAGCCAAGGTGAGTGAAAATATCCGCCTCACATATATTAGTATCGCCTTAATTGATTGGGCAGCCTGGAAATGGTTATCTCAATTAAATATTACTGATCCCTTGTGGTATTTTACCGCCACTGGACTTTCGCTGTTATACATTGCCCAAGTTGATCCACAGCTAAAACTGCCAGAATCAAAATCATCGCGGCACATTGTGAGGCTGGTAGGTATCAGTTTAATTTGTGGATGGGCAGTAGTATTTCATCAAGATACAGTCATCATTCCCGGAATTTTCAGCCTCATCGCTATTTTTGCTGGATTAACTTTGCGTATTCGGGCTTTTTTGTATGTTGGTACAGGTACTTTCTTAGTTACTGGTATTTACCAATTAGTCATTTTTAGCTTACGTTACTCATTTTTAAAATGGGTAATTGGCTTGCTAGTTGGCATTTTGCTGATTTATATCGCCGCTAACTTTGAAACTCACCGCACCCAACTTAATAGCTTACTTCGCAACCGCAGTCATGAATTGGATGAATGGGAGTGAAGAAGGTAGGAGACAGCAACAACTTAGATTTGTGTAGGTTGGGTGGAGGAACGGAACCCAACATTCACGCATACTGATAGGTATCGCACTACATCCAAATCTTGCTCATTCATAACTGTGAGATTTTAAACACCAAGTCTACACTGCTGCATCTGCCTGAGAGGAATTTGAAAAAAAATTATACGCAAATGCGATCACACAAACAATTATCCATGATGCGAATCACTCTGATCCCTATGAATGAGTATTAGAACTTCATTAATGAGTCTTTGATACTCGTGAATGAGTCTTGGAACTCTATTAATGAGTCTTTGATACTCGTGAATGAGTCTTGGAACTTCATTAATGAGTCTCGGAACTCCATTAATGAGCCTTTAATACTCGTGAATGAGTCTCGGAACTTCATTAATGAGTCTTTAATATTCGTGAATGAGTCTTAGAGGGTGTTTGAAAAGTGGTTGGTTGTGATTATTAGCACTTCTTGATCCCCCCTAACCCCCCTTAAAAAGGGGGGAAATGCTTCAAAGTCCCCCTTTTTTAAGGGGGATTTAGGGGGATCTAAAATGTTTGGCTACCAACAATAGGACTTTTAAAACATCCTCTTAAAGACTCACTCAGCATTTTGCCATATCACGGGGTGAGAAAATAGAATTTTAATCTCAGGCTAATTTTGGCAATTTGTAGTGGTAGTAAAATAAACATCAACCCTGGCAACAACTCACCGCGATGCACTTCAAACTCTGCAAATATGCCATCATCGCCTTGCTGACTGCAACTCTCAGCATCAACTTAGATTTACCCAAACTCAATTTTCTCCACAACGCCAACTCAGTCGCTTCAGCACAAACCCCAGACGCACGGAAAGCCGAAGCAGATAAACTTTTACAGCAAGGTATTCAGCAGTATCAAACCAGTCAATTTGAAGCAGCTTTGCAGTCGTGGCAACAAGCACTAATTATTTATCGAGAAATCAAAGATCCTAGAGGTGAGGGTAAAGCACTGGGTAATATCGGTGTTACTTACGATTCACTAGGAGACTACCCCAAAGCCATTGAGTACCTACAACAAGTTTTAGCGATCACCCGTGAAATCAAAGACCGTCGTGGCGAGGGACAGTCACTGGGAAATCTCGGTGTTACTTACCGTAATCTAGGAGACTACCCGAAAGCCATTGAGTACCACCAGCAGAGTTTAGCGATCACCCGTGAAATCAAAGACCGTCTGGGTGAGGGTGCAGCACTAGGCAATCTCGGTCTTGCTTACCATTCACTAGGAGACTACCCGAAAGCTATTGAGTACCACCAGCAGAGTTTAGCGATCACCCGTGAAATCAAATACCGTATCGGGGAGGGTGCAGCACTGGGCAATCTCGGTATTGCTTACGATTCACTAGGAGACTACCCAAAAGCCATAGAATACCAGCAGCAGAGTTTAGCGATCGCCCGTGAAATTAAAGACCGTCTGGGTGAGGGACAGTCTTTAAATAATCTAGGAGTTGCTTTCTACAAATCTGGTAATCTCCACGCAGCCGAGAAAACGCTGGATGAAGGAATTAAAGTTTGGGAAGCTCTGCGAGATAAAAAATTATGGGAATCTCTGCGAGATAAAAAATTAGCTGATACCAATAAAGTCTCAATTTTCGAGACGCAAAGAAGCACTTACCGCACCTTACAAAAAGTCCTCATCGCCCAAAAGAAAACCGATGCAGCTTTAGAAATATCAGAACGGGGTCGTGCTAGGGCGTTTGTTGAATTACTATCATCCCGCTTGAACAAAGATAACAGTGAAATGAAATCGCTCTCTGCACCCACAATAGGCGAGATGAGACAAATTGCCAAACAGCAAAATTCTACCTTGGTGCAGTACTCAATTATTTACGATAATTTCAAAGTAGAAAGTAAACCAACGACGCAAGAATCAGAACTTTATATTTGGGTCATCAAACCTAACGGTGAAGTCAAATTTCACCGCCAAGACCTTAAAGCATTGTGGCAAAAACAAAACACCAATCTGGAAAATTTAGTTAAAAGTATTCTCGGCACAAACTATCGTCTTTGGAAAAAACCTCTACAGCAACTCCATGAAATTCTCATTGAACCAATCGCCCAAGAATTACCCAAAGACCCTAAAGCTCATGTTATTTTTATCCCTCAAGCATCATTATTCTTTGTGCCTTTCCCTTCCTTAAAAGATGCAGACAATAAATACCTCATTGAAAAACACACCATCCTCACTGCACCGTCAATTCAAGTATTAGATTTAACTCATAAACAACGCATCCAAACACGAAACGCATCTAATCAAAATGCCTTAGTTGTTGGTAATCCCATCATGCCCCGTGTCGCTTACAAACCTGGAGACACACCAGAACAATTAGAAGCTTTACCCGGTGCAGAAATTGAAGCCAAAGAAGTTGCGCGGCTATTAAATACCAAAGCCATCATCGGTAAAGATGCAACCAAAAACCAAATTTTAAAACTGCTACCAAAAGCCCGAATTATCCATTTAGCAACTCATGGATGGGCTGATGATACTCGCGGTTTAGGAAGTTGGATTGCATTAGCACCAAACCCAAAAAATCAAAATGAAATAGGTAATGGCTTACTAACTGCTGAAGAAATATTAGACTTAAAACTGCAAGCCGAATTATTTGTCATCAGTGCTTGTGAAACTGGACGGGGACGCATCACAGGTGATGGTGTGATTGGTTTATCTCGTTCGATAATTTCTGCTGGTGTTCCCAGCGTGTTAGTTTCCCTGTGGTTAGTTCCCGATGAAGAAACCCAGTTACTCATGACAGAGTTTTATCAACATCTGCAAAAGAACCCCGATAAAGCCCAAGCATTACGCCAAGCTATGCTAGGCAGAATTAAAGAAAATTCTCTACCAATTAACTGGGCAGCATTTACACTAATTGGGGAAGCTGAATGAAGCAAACTTTGTCTTTTAATATAAGTAAGTCAGTGGAAATCAACCAAACTATATAGCAGTCCTAAATCATATCATGTCCGGTTAATTAGTTATGATTCCCACAGTCATTGCACCCCACCCCCTAACCCTGACAGGTGTAGGTTTTTTACAATTAGGAGGAGTTAAAGCAGAAGAAATCGTCAACAGGAGTAGAAGGAAAAGAACTCCAGCGATGAAGATGAATCGGAAGGTGATTGAGAA
>NZ_JACJRY010000019.1:0-139802 GCF_014697485.1 Anabaena sp. FACHB-83
CTGTCTTCAAATCTACTGTATACTTCTTTACCATTATGCTATTCACCGCCACACTTCAAATAGCTTACCAAAATCTGCATTCACCCGGCAAAGTTGAGTTGCCAGACCACTAGTAGCATTTTGGATTTAAGATTTTAGATTTTGGACTAGTAAGGGTTGATTGGTAAGCTTTTGAGCGTTAAGATAGGTTTCTCTAGATACAATGCACTTAGCTTTCTTGTTGAGGAACTTCTCATAGATGTGTCCAGTAAGTGTTCGGACTAGTAACTCTACGCGCAACCTAGAAACTGGTGTAGCAAAACTGTGGCTGTTGTTAGTGGGAGTTAATCAATATCAAGATGAGCGCATACCTTGTTTACGTTATTCTGCACAAGATTGCCAAGGTTTAAGTGCAGCGTTAAGTGCAGCAACGGCAGGATTTCCTCAAAAAGAATTGCGAGTTTATTGTGATCATAGTGAGAATTTACCTTTATTAGAAAATATCCGCAATAGTTTAAAAGAAATTGCGGCGGCGGCTCAAGCTATAGATACAGTATTAGTTTATTTTTCTGGTCACGGAATGTTAGAACCATCTGATAAACAGGTGGTTTTGTGTTTGCAAGACACTCAACAAGATAATTTAATTAACACTGGGTTGCAATTACAAGAATTATTGCAAATATTAGAAAATAGTGCTGCCCAACAACAGTTAGTTTGGTTAGATGCTTGTCATAGTGGTGATTTGACTTTTGTGGGGGCGAGGGGCGAAAAAAATCCTTTGCTAGATTCTACACAAGAATTAGTAGAAATTCTCCGCCAAAGAGCAGCCAAGAGAAAGGGATTTTATGCTTTATTATCTTGCGATCGCGGTCAACAATCTTGGGAATTTCCCCAATTAGGTCACGGAGTTTTCACTTACTATTTAATTCGCGGATTGCGGGGAGAAGCCGCAGATTCTCAGGGAATTATTGAAGCTGATGGTTTGTACCGCTATGTTTATCATCAAACACTGGCATATATAGATAAAGCTAATCAACAATTGCGAGTCATTAATCAACTCAAAAAAGGTAGAGGCGAAAATCAAATTCATTCGGAATATACTTTACAAACACCAAAGCGAATTGTCGAAGGTGTGGGTGAGGTAATTTTAGGACTAAAACCAAATCAAAAAGGTGCCACACGTCATCCCCGCCAAGGTTTAATTATTGATGGATTTTCTCAGATTAAAAGTGCTTCCGCTTTCATCAAAACACTCAGCAATTCTGGTAATTTTGAAATTAATTATTGGAACGGGCGTGGCAATAGTATAAATTCAGATGTCCGCAAAGCCATTCAAAAGTGCTTACTTGCCGAATCTTTCTCGGAATCTCCCAAAGAATATCAAATCCAAGAAACTGCTACAATATTTTTATATTTACGTGGACAAGTTCAAGAAACATCTACAGGTGAAGCAGTATTAGTATTAGCTGATGATACCGTAATTCATCGAGCTTGGTTACGCAAGCAGTTACGCCTGTGTAAGTCACAACAAATTATTATTTTAGATTGTCCGTTCCCAGATAATAATATCCGCGATTGGGTAGAGGAATTACAACTAGGCACAGATGCCGGACAATGTTTAATAGCTAGTACAGCACCAGATAATGCGAGTGAGACTTTTGCTAAGACTTTATTAGATATCTTCAATCAAGATAAGCAATCTTCTGGACTCACAGCCGCTAGTTTAATTACTCAATTACAAATCAATTTAGCATCCAGAGAAGTTAAACTATACTTTTGGTTATCTGGTTCCCAAGGAATTATAGAAGTTTTCCCAGAGAAGCATTCATTTGTAACTGAAAGTTCTACTCAACCAACAGAAGATGATGATTTAAGTTCATCTTTAGGCATAGATTACTCGCAATTGCGAGATTTATTACAAGCTGGTAGATGGTTAGAAGCCGATGCAGAAACCACAAATCTGATATTAAAAATGGCGCAAAGAGAACAACAACGCCACCTTGATTTGCAGAGCTTAGAAAACCTACCTTGTATTGATTTACTGACTATCGATCGCCTCTGGGTAAAATACAGTCACGGACACTTCGGTTTCAGTGTCCAGCAACGCATTTACCAAAGCATTGCGAGTTCTGCATCAGACCCGGTGTTATCTTTAATGCTGGGTAGTGCCAAAGTTGCAGCGTCGGAAACTTGCATTGATTTTGCTAACCGAGTTGGCTGGCGGTTAAAAGATGCTTGGCTGAGTTATGACAACCTCACTTGGACAGAAGATGCACCAATGGGACATTTGCCGTTTTTTGGCTTTTTTGAGTCGGTTTGGCGCGTCAAAGTCTTAGGCGTTTGGGAATGGCATAGTGCGATCGCTACTGCTAATTGGTGGCAATTATGCGTTAATCTGTTCTCACGCCTAGAAGTTTGTCAAACACGCTTCAGTTAAGGTGATGAGACTTGATTTCTCAATTTCTGCTCTACCATATTAGACAATGAGCAAGATTTGGTGGATTCTCCCCCAATCCCCCGATTGGGGGACGGTTGCGTCCCCCAAACCCCCTCCAAAATCATTCTTTCGTTTTTTGTTGAGTAATTAACCCTGTTCTGTCACTCTGAAAAAATAAAAATCTGAGCTAAGTTTTCAACTTTGTATATAACAAGGGTTTGAGCGTTTATTTTCTAATATAACCCTGTTCTGTCACTCTCCGAAAAGCTTTATCATTTCTGAATTCTAGAGTTCTGATACAGTGGGCGATCGCCCAGTTTTTTCTGAATTAAAATTCCACAAGATGACCAAATAACTAAATGTTAACGATAAATACCTGAATCTATTGATGTAGCGTATGTTTAAAACTTTTTATTAATAGGAGAAACCGGAAAGTGACAGAAGAGGGATATAGTCCTGCTACCCGACCACGATGATCCCAAATTTGGCGATCGCACCAGCATAAATATCAGCTTTGAACAGCAAACTCAGTTGGATCGATCCCCCAATTTACCCAGCAAATTGCTTCACGGGCAGAACTGATATCTGGTGGAACCCGCAATACATGAATAAAGCCAGTACTGGGACAAGTCATTTTCAGCAAATGTATAGGTTCAATGTCAACCTCAGACTCAATTTGCAGCAAGGTGTATTCTTGCCAGTTGTCGCCTTCCTTCGCTTGCAACTCTTGACAAATCCCTTCATAGCCAATGCCTTGAATCAAAACCCGCCGTAGTTCAGCATTTCGTTGTTCTAGTAACCACTCAGCACGCCAATTTGTTGGGTGGATTTTACCATACTTCTCTGGCAAAGGAATTCCCCGATAGGCATAGACACCATAACCGTCAGGAAACTCGATTGCCGGAATTCCTTCGCCATGAATTTCCCCTGCACTATTGCGGCGAATCAGAGGACGCAAAATTGAGATCGCCACTCCTTCATAAGGAAACATCCAACCTACCTGTTGCATATAGTTGCAAAACAGATTGTATTTGTCTTGTGCCAGTGGAACTCCTAGCTGATGAGCTGCTGTAAACATTGCTGCCCAGCAAATACCCCATTCTGGTAATAAACAATCTCCTAAAAAATCTCCTAAAACCTCAGTTAATCTATCCAACATAATGCGTTGAAAAGAGCCTTCCCATAGTTCAGAGAGGGGATTTCTGATGCGGTGGGTTAATTCAGTTTGTAATGTGCCTAAACTACGAGAGAGCGATCGCCACAAATCTTCGCGTAACACTTCCCATAACTCCGCTAACATACAGTCAGACTGCATACTTTGTTGTTCAATCTGCTGTCTTGCGGCTGCTGGACTCTCAAAAAATTGGACTTCTGGTTGCGCTAATTCGGCATATTTATACAATGCCTGAATTGCAATTGTAGCTTGCTCTAAAACCAGGGGCGTGCTACAAACATTACGCCACTGAGATTGAGTTTGAGAGATAATGAGTTCTGTTTCTGACGATGGCAAATTCTCAGCCATACTATCTCCTAAAAGCAGGCAATAAAAAATTATTGACTAAAACGCACTGCCATAGCAGCTAAATTCATCTTTGTGTTCGGCACACTGAAACACCAGCAAGAGATTATCCCTATCATAGTCAAATCCAGTGTTGCCTTCGTATTCAATACCTTGACCTAATTGATAAAAGATTTGCATGGGTTGACCACAGATCCGACAATACTGATGCTCCACTTGTTGTCCCCAGTAGCCCCACCCTGAAAGCTTATCTGCTGTTCTATCCCAAGCTAATTGAATATCTATTGCTGTCGGTCTGTCGGGGTCGTCTTCCTCGTAGTATTCACAATCCTGTGCATCAACATGGAAGATTAGCATTTCTTCGTATTCAGTGTATTCTGTGCCATAGGTTTCCTGTGCTTCCTCATAGAAAGGATAGTCATCAAAAGGTTGCCATCCGACAATTTGCAGCATATAGCGACCATGAAAGTCATCAATGCCACTGGTTTGAATTACATAGGGTGTCCATGTACTGAGGTTTGCAACATCTTCTACACTAATTTCCGGCTCTGGTGGTGTTGGCGTTGCTGATTCAGGAATTGCCACAATTTGGGGGAATTGTACATAGCACGAGAAACAGGAAAATAGTTGAAATAGTCCAGTGCCAAATTTGCCTTGCAAGCTTTCAGGTAATTCTTGCAAATTCAGTTGCACATGAAAGTCTAGAGATTTTCCACAACGAGAACAATGAGGATAATTTGTACCAGGACTTAGCCAAGGTTTACCCAGATATTTAGATGCGAAGGGTGCATCCAAAGTCGGTTTAATTAAAGGTTTCCAGCCAGTGCGCCGGAGATGGTTTAATCGAGCCAAACGGCGATCGCTTCGAGAAATTGGTTGCTTGGTGCGATCGCCTTTTTTTGCACGTTCATAACCCTTCTTCAGCTTAGAATTAACGAGTTTTGTCACTTCTGCCTGCGCTTTTTGGGCATTATCATAGGCTGTGACAGTTGTTTTGCCTGAATCACCAATTCGCCCATAGCGTACTGTTACTTCTACATCGTTGATTGTGACTTCATAGAACTTGTGCGACTTCCCATCGGAAAGCTCCAGATATGTCGTTTCCGTTTCCATATAACTGCTCCTTCTACAGAAAAGATGATGCTGGACTGGCTTCTCAAGCCACTTTGCCAGTCTAAAAGCCTCAGTAATTTTTCTAAATAAGCTTAAACAAAAAGTACAAATATTTTTTACTGTTCTGTTATAACCCAATACGGTTCAGTGAAAAGAATAGTAGGTTAAGTGTAGCGATAGCATAACCCAACAAAGTATGCGTGAATGTTGGGTTCCGTTCCGCCAGCCAACTACACCTAAATTTTTATCATAGGAACCATATAAGGTCAGACTTAATTAACCGCAGATGCACGCGGATGGACGCAGATAAATTTGTCCATAGATTCGATATTTATGAGGTACAGCAACTGATTGAAAAAAGTAATGAGTCAGAAATTTACTTATTACTCATTACTCATTACTTAATACTTCTGGTGTACCTCACTTACTTCAAAATCGCTGTATATTCATCATTTTTATAAATAATCATCCCTAAGATAGTTTTTAAAGTTTGATTTTTCTTCAAATATTTACTGATGACTCTATTTAACATTAATCAAAATTCAAACTATTTTAAGGGTAAAATTATGAAGTTATTAGCACAAGAATTACCACCACCAAGAGCAATTAAAGAAACTCCACCACCAGGGACAAACCAAGACCCACTGATAGCCAGAAATTTACAGAAAGGTCAATATATCGGCATTATTGGACTAGCGATCGCCCTCGTTGCGGCTGTGGGATTTTTTAGCCGTCGAGTTGAATACGCTATTATGTTTGCCATTGCTTTGAGCGCAGTCTTAATTACTTTCTTTTTATTTATTTGATTGGTCAATACAGTATTTTTGGGTTGAGTGAAGTATAAGTTTATAGAGATTAGAGGTTAGAGGCTAGATGAATTTACCTCATTGGGATGAAAACTGCTGTATTTCAGAGTCAAAATTGATGTTCTACTATGTCTTTAGTACAGGTCAGCGCAAATAAATAAACCACACTTCGACTACTTCGACTACTTCGGCTGCGCTCAGTACAAGTACGCTCAGTGACCATAAGAAATTGCTAAAAGGCTTGTGGTATGACTATTCTTTATTTTTCCTTTTGACTTTTTGTACTAGATAAAATCAATCTGTAAAAATTATAATTTTTATGAATAGTACTGTTTATCAAACTATTATTATCGGCGGTGGTTTTACAGGATTATTTACCGCCTTAAATTTAGCTCATCAACATTATCCGCGTTCGGTAATTTTAATTGATAGCAATGAGCGATTTTGCTTTAAACCATTGCTGTATGAATATTTTGATGGCGAGATGGATTCTATTCAAGTAGTACCGCGTTTTTCGGAATTACTAAAAGGCAGTGGTGTCATCTTTGTTCAAGATACAGTGCAGTCAATAGATTTACATCAACGAGAAGTCAAATTAGTTTCGGGCAACTCTTACAATTACAGTAACTTAGTATTAGCTTTAGGTAGTGTCACTGGCTATCATCAAGTTGCAGGTGCTAAAGAAAATGCCTTTCCGTTTTGGACACAAGCAGATGCGATCGCACTTGATAAACATTTACGTGATTGTTTACAAACAGCTATTCAAACAAAAGATATAGAACAACGTCGCAAACTGTTAACAGTAGCTGTAGTTGGTGGTGGTGCTTCTGGGGTGGAAATGGCTGCAACTTTAGCTGATTTTCTCCCACATTGGTATAAAGCTTTAGGTGGTAATTCTCAAGAAATTCGAGTGATTATGCTCAATCATGGTCACAACATTCTTGATGGAGATATTAACGATCCTTTGCGTCCAATTGCCGAAAAAGAATTACAAAAACGTAGCACAACTATAGAAATTCTAACACAAGCAGAAGCTACTGCTGTTCATCCTTATGCAATTGAATATAAAACTAATAATGAAATTAAAACTCTAGCAACACACACTACAGTTTGGACTGCTGGTACTTCTATCCATCCCCTAATTCAAGATTTACCCATCCCCAAAGAACATCGTGATCATCATCACCGTCCCTTAGTTTCTCCTACGATGCAATTGCTCAATTTTCCCGAAGTTTTTGCTGGTGGTGATTGTGCAGCAGTTATAGATAGTTCCCTACCACCGACAGCGCAAGTTGCTTATCAACAAGGTACAAGTATTGCTCAGAATTTAAAAGCGATCGCTTTAGGAGAAGACCCCAAACCAGCTAGAGTGAATATCCGAGGTACTCTATTAAAGTTAGGCATTAATGACGCTGCTGCAAATTTATTCAACGTTTTTGAAGTTACAGGAGAACCCGCACATTTAATTCGCCAAGGTACTTATTTAACGCTATTACCAACCCCAATTCATGACTTTAAAGCAACGACAGAATGGCTAGATGAAGAGATATTTCATCACCATTTAGACTCTCATAATGTCGGTAAGAAAGTTGTTCAGGCTGTAGAATTAATTGGTGCTGGGGTAGTTAGTGTGTTAGTAGCGCGAAAATTACTGCAAATGTTGGGAGATGAAGGTCAAAAAGACCGAAAGGTTTAGGAGTAGAGTTGAGTCATATTGTATCCGATAACAGACTTATCATAAATGGTGGGCGTTGCATAAATGCGGGATGAATTTAGATGTTTAACAAAAATAAAATATTAATTTTTTGCGTCTTTGCGTGGCAGTCGCTACTCTGCGAGAAGCCGCGCAGAGCGCGTCTACAAGTCGGGAAACCCGCCCAACGCGCTGCCTTGCCTTTGCGCGAAACAAAAAACATCCCACTAATCAGCAACGCTAAATGGTGCAGGGAACTGCGGTGTACACATAAATCTGGATTAAGTCCATCTGTCCCGCCTTGGAATGAATTCCGAGTCTCATAGCGCAAGTCATCTGAAGATGACTCAACTCAAAATGTCTGACAGTCCACTCTTTGTGGACTTTGGCTATGAGCTTGGAACTTTAGTTCAAGGCGGGATAGGGTTTTATACTACAAATTTTTGACTTGTGCATACATGGTAGAACGCAGGGAGAAAAAGAGTTTTGTCTTTCTGCACAGATATGCTGAACCATAACTGATTTACCGGACATAACATTAGCCTGTAAAAATTGTTCAATCTGAGGGCATAAGCTTATTGAGAATATTTTTGAATAGCTATTGATCATTTTTCCAAAAGATACTAGAGTATTTGAGAAATTGAGAAATTCTCTCAATTAGTTTGGCGAATCAACGCACAATCCAACTCTAATGTTCTCTTTTGTTAAAAAAAAAACACTGTTCCTGATGCAGTGGCAAAAAATATCACGCAGATTCTTACCTGTTCTAATTGGTCTTTTTTTGACTTTATTAGTCAGTAGTCCAAGTATTAGTTCAGTCACGAAAACCACAGAAATTCTGTGGGATACTTACGGTATACCCCATATTTATGGGAATAATCCTCAAAATGCTTTCCAAGCTTTTGGATGGGCGCAGATGCAAAGTCACGGAAACTTACTATTGCGTCTCTACGGACAAGCACGAGGCAAAGCCGCAGAATATTGGGGAGAAGATTATCTCGAATCAGACAAATGGGTTTTGACAATGGGTGTACCCAAACGTGCTGATGCTTGGTACACAGCCCAAAATCCTGCATTTCGGAATTATATCCAGGCTTTTGCCAATGGCATTAATAATTATGCTAAAAAGTATCCTGATTTAATTGACAATGAAGTCAAAGTAGTATTGCCAGTTACACCACAAGATGTACTCGCACATTTACAGCGAGTTATGTTGTTTACTTTTGTCGTCGATCAGGGACAGGTTGGTAATATACATCATACAAAATCTGCGCCTGGTTCTAATGGTTGGGCGATCGCACCAAAACGGTCAGCTAGTGGAAAAGCAATGCTATTAGCCAACCCTCACCTACCTTGGGCAGATTTATTTTTATGGTACGAAGCCCAAATTACTGCCCCTGGAATTGATGCCTATGGGGCAACATTGGTGGGTGTTCCTGTTTTAGCGATCGCCTTCAACGATAATTTAGGTTGGACGCATACCGTCAACACCCATGATGGTTGGGATGTTTACGAACTAAAATTACAACAAGATGGTTATCTTTTCGATAACAAAGTTCGCCCTTTTGAAACAACGAACTTTCCCTTAAAAATCAAGCAAAAAGATGGTTCTTTCCAAAAGCAAACTTTCACAGTCAAAAGTTCGGTTCATGGGCCTGTAGTTAGCGCCAAAGAAGGAAAAACCCTCGCGTTGCGTGTCGTTGGTCAAAACAGTCCCGGCATTTTAGAACAGTGGTGGGATATGGCAAGCGCCAAAAATTTCACCCAATTTCAAAAAGCATTACAACGCTTGCAAATACCCATGTTTACTGTTCTGTATGCCGACCGTGAAGGCCATATTATGCACCTATTTAACGGTCTGGTTCCTGTACGTCAACAAGGAGACTTTGCATACTGGCAAAACATTATTCCAGGTGATACCTCAAAAACTCTCTGGACGAAAATGCACCCATATCGAGACTTACCCAGAGTCATAGACCCGCCTAGTGGATGGTTGCAAAATGCCAATGACCCACCTTGGACTACGACTTTTCCTGTCGCTATTAAAGCCGAAAATTATCCACCTTATATGGCACCACAATGGCCAATGGATTTCCGCGCCCAACGTTCTGCCAAAATGTTAGCGGAGGATGAGAGTATTTCCTTTGAGGAAATGATTACTTACAAACATTCGACACGAATGGAACTAGCAGAAAGAATCCTCGATGATTTGATTCCTGCTGCCCAAAAACAAGACAATCAAACAGCACGCCGTGCTGCGGAAGTACTAACAAAATGGGATCGCCAAGCGAACGCCAATAGTCGAGGTGCTGTACTATTTAACGCTTGGGTAGATAATCTCGATTTGAATACAGTATTTAGTACTCATTGGAGTGAAAAATCTCCCCTCAGCACACCCGATGGTTTGGCTGATTCACAAAGTGCAGTCAAAGCTTTAGTAGATGCAGCGACAAAAATAGAACAGAACTATGGAACTCTTGATGTTCCTTGGGGTGAGGTTTTTAGATTGCGGTATGGCAATTTAGACTTACCTGCTAATGGTGGTGATGGCACAAAAGGTATCTTCCGCACCGTCTATTTTGCCCCGGCGGATAATGGACGCTTTCAAGCATTTAATGGTGATTCTTTTGTTGCGGCTGTAGAGTTTTCCCAACCAGTGAAAGCCAAGGCTCTGACTAGTTATGGTAATGCTACACAACCAAATTCACCCCATATTGACGATCAACTACCATTATTTGCTCGTCAGGAATTGCGTCCTGTTTGGCGCACTCGCCAAGAAATTACAGCCCACTTAGAAGCACGTCAAGTCTTCTGATATTTATAGCAAGCGATCGCTTGAGTTTTCCGAAATTTGTGACTTTCACTTCTAATATCAGTTTTTTATCAACTTCTTTACTCCCCTCTCCGACGCGGAGAGGGGTTGGGGGAGATGTCAAACAAACTGTGCCGGAAAAAAACGATTGTGTTGTGTAGCATAAGACTATGCGCCAATAGCATCAGCTACACTATGCCAACTATCACAATTCGGGAAGAATCAACAACAGAAGGCGGATTTAATGCCATTCTCAGCTTTGATGGGAGAGGCGAGTATCCAGTAAAAATTACCGACCCTTTTTCATCCAAGGTAGAAAAACAACTAGAGTGGTATTTTGAGGAATGGTTGATTTTTCCCCTGCTGGATACAGTCAAGGCAGAAGCAGCAGCAGCTAGTATTAAAACTTATGGCGAAGAGTTATTTGAGCAGGTTTTTGCTAATCGCAAAGCTTACAGTGAATATGACCTCTTGCGGAGGAATTTAAGTCAATTACAAATTGAAATTGTCGGTAAAACACCAGAATTTCAAGCACTGCATTGGGAAGCGTTGCGTGACCCAGATTTACCCCGTCCCTTAGCGGTAGATTGTGTGATGGTGCGGAAGAGTAACAAACCAGCACCCATCTATGCGGATGTGCAAACTTCCCCCACAATCAATTTATTAGTAGTGGTGGCGCGTCCAGATGAAGAACAGGACGTAGGTTATCGGACAATTTCTCGCCCGTTGCTGGATTTGATTGAAAATAGCCACCTGCGGGTGAATATAGAATTACTGCGTCCCGGAACTTACCAAGCTTTATCTGATCATTTAGAAGCCAAAGGCGCGGGATATTACCATATCATCCATTTAGATTGTCATGGGGCGTTGATGACTTATGAACAAATACAACAACCCAGCAAACCCGGACGCTATATATATCAAGGGCGCTATGGGCGCAATGATTGGCAGAAATTTGACGGTGTGAGGGCGTTTTTAGCCTTTGAGGGCGAGACTCAGGGAAAAGTTGATTTAGTCGAGGCGCAGGAGTTAGCAGATTTACTCACAGGGAAGGGAATTCCCGTTTGTATTCTCAATGCTTGTCAGTCAGGGAAGCAGGTGAAGAACCCCACCCCCAACCCCCAACCCGCAAGCGAGGAGGGGGCTAAGGCTAATTCTTTCAGCGAGGCGGGGGTAAATGAGAATGCTAATGTTCACCCTTTACCCAACTCCGTAGCCGACGAAGCTAATCAGATTTTCTCTCTTAACCCCTCCCTGCTTGCGGGGAGGGGTGGCGCAGCCGGGGTGGGGTTTTCCGGGGCTATGAATACTAACGAAGATAGCCGGGAAACCAGCTTGGGAAGTCGGTTAATGACGGCGGGAATGCAGATGGTAGTGGCGATGGGGTATTCTGTCACCGTGTCGGCGGCTAAGTTGATGATGGCACAGCTTTATGAGCATTTATTTAATAACAAACCCATCACTGAAGCGATTCGCTTGAGTCGGCGGGAATTGTTTAATAATAAATCACGCAAAGCTTATATTAAGTCGATTGATTTAGAAGATTGGTTGCTACCTGTGGTGTATTGCAATCAGACAGTGAATTTTAATTTACGCCAGTTTACGCCAGAGGAAGAAGAGAAATATTGGGAAACTTTTGGCAGTCAATATCGCTTCCCCTTACCAGAATATGGTTTTGTTGGGCGGGATTTAGAAATTCTCAAAATTGAGAAAGCTGTCCTCAGACAGAATATTTTACTGTTGCAGGGAATGGGGGGAACGGGGAAAACTACTCTGTTAAATTATCTGCGGGAATGGTGGCAACGCACAAATTTTGTGAAGAACGTTTTTTATTTTGGCTATGACGAAAAGGCGTGGACACTCACACAAATTTTGTTTGAAATTGGTAAGCAGGTATATGGCAAATTTGAACAAGCCAAATTTCAAGCCATGAGTCAGGCGGCGCAGGTACAAAAATTAGTCGCAAAACTGCGGGCTGAATCTTACGCTTTGATTTTAGATAACTTAGAATCGGTGACAGGGCAACAACTGGCAATTCAAAATACTTTACCAGAGACAGAACGCAATCAAATCCGCGATTTTTTAGTAAGTTTATTTTCAATCCTGGTATTCCCAAGTATATCGAGCAATTACAAAGCTTTGAGCCATTAAAAGATTATCCTTTTGATAAATTCAGCGATGCAATTCAAGAGGCGATTAACTGGGGTTTGCTTTCACCAATAGATGAAGATTCGCGCTTGTTGATTATTCAACCTGTTTTCCCCTATTTTTTGAAGACTAAGTTAGAAACTCTCGATGAAGCAACTCGTACAGCTTTGCGTGAGGGATTTAAAAAACACTATCAAGGTTTGGCAGGTTACTATAAGCAGTTGATGGATTCTAAAGATGCTCAAGAACGGCAGTTAGGGATATTCTTCTGTAGGCTGGAATATGAAAATCTCTACAATGCGTTGCAAATTTGTTTAGAGAAGCAAGAGAGTATTAGCATATATTTTTGTTTAGATAAATACTTTGAATTAATTAGTGATAACAAAAGTAACCTGAAGTTAGCCGGAACAGTTTGTCAATGTTTAGATAATTATCCTTCTGGATTTATCAAAGGTGAATTAGATTATCAAATAGCATTTGCAGTTGAAAGACTCGGTATTTGTCAACAGAATGCCCAGCAGTACCAGCAAGCTAGACAAACTTATGAAAAGGCTTTAACAATATCTGATGTTATAGATGGTGTAGAAGAAAGACAAAAACAAATCTGGAAGGCAACTTACTACGGACATTTAGGAAATGTTGCCCAAGAATTGCGGGAATTTGAAGAGGCGAGGCGCAATTATCAACAAGCTTTGGATATTAAAATCAAATATGGCGATCGCTATAGTTGTGCCAGACCCTATCACAATTTGGGAAGTGTTGCCAAAGAGTTGGGCGAATTTGAAGAGGCAAGGCGCAATTATCAACAGGCTTTGGAGATTTTTATCGAATATGGCGATCGCTATAGTTGTGCCAGCACCTACCACCAGTTGGGAAACGTTGCAGAAGAATTAGGCAAACTGGAGTCAGCGAAAGCAAATTATCTGCAAGCTTTACATATTTGGGTAGAGTTTAATGATCAGCATAGTTTAGGAATTTCTCTTTGTAATCTTGCCCGTTTCTACCAAGTTACTCAGGATGAGAGTTTATTAGCAGCCGTGTCCGATATTTGGGGGATGTCGCTGGAGGAAGTGAGGCAGCTTTTTGAACAGGTAATGGAAATGTGGGATGATAACTCAGGAGATTTCCAGAAAAATTAGTTTACTGGCGGGAGAGTACCAGAATTACCAGCAGGTGGTTCGGTGTAGTCGCAAAATATATTGAGTCCGATTTTCAGAATATACAACACAATCACAGTAGCGATCGCTTTCCCGTTATCCTTCGTCTATTTAATATTCAAGATAATGTTTGTAAAATCGCTTCAATTTGAGGCTTAAGGTTAGGTAATTCCCGTTCAACAACCAACCAAACAACATCTAAATCGATTTCAAAGTAATTATGAGTTAAAATGTTTCGCATCCCAATCATTTGTGACCAAGGAACACCTGGATTTTCCTCACGAATATCGGCAGATAATACACGCGATGCTTCTCCAATAATTTGTAGGTGTTGAATAAACCAAGTTTGAATTAGTTCGTTTTCTTCAAAAACTTCCCGACCTTGAACTGCATATTTCTCGATACGTTCGATTGCTTCTAAAATATCGCGCAACTTTTCACTATTATCCCTCACAAAGGAACTGCCTCACTTAATACTCGCTCTCGAATACGCGATCGCAATCCTTTTTCCGTGACAACATCAACTTGACAACCAAGTATTTCTTGTAACTCCATCAATAATCCACCCAAATCAAAAAGGCTACGTCCTGGTTCCATTTCAACTAAAAAATCAACATCGCTGTTAACATCTGCCTCACGACGGGCTACTGAGCCAAAAATTCTTATATTATAAGCTCCATATTTTGCCGCAATTTGCAAAATTTCTTCCCGTTTGGCTCCCAATATTTCATAGATATTCATAATTTAATATAAATGTGTATATAGGAATACGGTTTGATTCCTGAATCTAGTTGTGTATGCAGGGAGTAGGGAATGGGGAGTAGGGAGTAGGAAAGACGGCTGATCTGGGTGTACTGATTTTTTTCATAAATCAAATATGAGTCCTATAGTAGTTCTCGTTTGAGTATTGAGTTTTTCCATAGCATAGATAACTTACTTTTTTATATTGTAGACTCAACTCACGAATCGTTGACTTATATATCTTTTTGATACTCAAGAGACATTGCTGAGGAAACTATCTCAGGCGATGTCTCTTAATAAACCTCTGGCGATAAAAACTCACAATCAAAGTATTAAGGAGATTTGGCGATGCCTATATCAGCACATTAATTTGCTGGCGGGAGAGTGCCTGAGTTACCAGCAGGTGGTTCGGTGTGGTCGCAAAATATACTGAGTCCGATTTTCAGAATATACAACACAATCACAGTAGCGATCGCAGGGTCTAGAGGTAAACCATGTGCTGTTGCTACACCCACCAAAGAAACAATCAACCCTGTCAGCAAAGGTGTACTACCGGGATTTTTAGTATACTCCTTGAGTTGACCGCGAAAGCCTTCATCACCGCAGAGTTCCTGACGCAATACTTTCAGCGTTGTTTGCCAAAGCGATTTACCCTCTGGCATTACTACCACACCATTTTGCTCTACCCACAGTTCATCAAAAGAACTATCACAATTACCGTTGTGTTTTTCTAAAATATCTAATGCGTGCTGTGCTGGGGCGTAATTGCTTAATAACTCTCGTGCAGCATTAATTTCATTACTAGTTAGTTGAGTATCCATAGATATAGCGGTTCTCGGTTGGATGAGGTAGATTTCAACCCCACCCCCAACCCCCTTTCAAGGGCAGGTTTTTAAACCTTCGATAAATAGTTGAGAATATTCTCAATTATGAAACGTAGTTTTAACTGTTCAGACAATAATTTTGGTTTTAAAAGCCCAAAAATTTGTCTAATAAAAAAAGCCTGCCCTTGAAAGCCCCCAACCCCTCCCCGCAAGCGGGGAGGGGAGCGTTTGCGTTAGCAAATGCGGGGTGGGGTTCCGACTGTATTATAGGCAAGTAAGAACCGCCATATTCTTAGTTTCACTGACCTAAGAATAATGCTTCTAAGATACAGCGATCGCTGGAGTTTTCAACAATTTGTGACTTTTACTCCTAAAATGCGATCGCATTACATCCAAATCTTGCTCATTTAATCTAATCCCTTCACCCACTGCCATTCTTGTGTTAACCCCTCTCGCTGCAACACTTGTGGCTGATATCCTAAAATTTTCTGCGCTGGGGATATATCCGCAGGTAAAGGCTTGTGATATGAGCTTTTTTACTTTTGCCTTGTTGTACTAGGATATTCATCATCCATTGAGGTATGAAAGTAAAACATACAACCACCATTCGTATAGGGGCTATGCACTGAACCAGGTTCGGAACGGATGTAATCTCCTGCACCGTAAACCTGATTATCAAGCACCAAATCCCCGGAAATCATATAGATTTCTTCAATTGCGGCATGACGATGACAAGGATAATGAATACCAGGATCAGCGTGAAATAATCCCACTACTTCGCGCTTGACTTGATCAATGTGTAAGATGGCGATTTTCACACCAGGGACATCATGTGGTTGCCAATTCAAATTTTGCGATCGCACCGCGAAACATCCAGGCGGTGTTACTGCTTCCTTGGCTGGGGTTGGTGCTGGAGTATCTAAATCTAAACGCTCAAACAGGCGATTTTTTAAATCTGTCGCCATTGGCACAGTAGGAGTAGTATAAGGAATTGCCGTCACTGCTAACTCATACTCTGCTAACTCTGCGGCTAATTCTGGACACTCTGCTATTTGCTGCTCAACCCAATTTCGCTCTTGTTCATCCAACAAATCAAGGGCATACAAGGGAGCTAGTTCACAAAAGCAGTGGTTTTCAGAATTGCGGTGTATCATCGAGTTCTAGTTTAATTTAATACTAAATAAGTCGTGTATGGATTTGGCAAGACACTAACTTAAAATTCTTCCTCAGTGACAAAAATAGATTGTAACTTTTTTAATCCTAGCCGAATTCTAGTTTTGACTGTTCCCAAGGATACACCTGTTGCCTCTGCAATTTGACTTTGAGTCAATCCTCGATAATATGCTAATTCAATTACCAGTCGTTGTTCATCTGGTAATTTTTTCATGGCTGCGATTACCCGACTCCGCCGTTCAGAAATAAATACTGACTCAAACAAGTCTATGTTATCGGCTTGGGGCTGAATTTCTGTGGTATCCAAAGAAAAGGTAGTAGATACGTGAGTGCGTTGCAGTTTGCGTAGACGATCAAGGATGCGACTACGCGCAATGGTAAATAACCAAGTATCCACTCTACCTTTTTGTGTATCGTATCGCTCGGCAATTCGCCACACTTGAGCGAAAACATCCAATACCACCTCTTCACTCTCTTCTACTGACTTCAGGCTTTTAAAGGCGATCGCATAAATAATTTTGCCATAGCGATCGTAGAGAGCAGATAACGCCGATTGGTCTTTTTGGACAATTTTGGTGATCAGTAAAACATCAGTAGTAGTAAATAAACTCTCCATTCAGAGTTGGTTAGTGATTGAGTTCTGGGTATCACTGCGAAGTATACCGAGCTTTTGACTACATTCCAAGCACTTTTAAGAGTTCGCAAACATACTGAAACAATTAAGGTAACGAATGTTTAAGAAATATCAGATTCAGTTTACCCTCCGAATTTTAGATTTTGGATTTTGGATTCTTTAGGGTACAAGCCCCACCCCATGTGTCTGTAAAAATCTAAAATCGTTAATCCAAAATCCCCAAGCCCCGCACCCTTGTGGTCGGGGTCAATCCAAAATCGCAAATCTAAAATCCAAAATTACTTGACTCAATTATTTACCACTTCAAAAATGAAGCTTCAATTCCTTGCTCTCGTCTAATTTTGCTATCTTTCTCAAACCAACTAATAATTTGCTTTGTTGTTAAATCTTCAACATTCACATTGTATTCTTGAGCAATTTGCTTCAAGAGTTTTTGTGATGAAATTGTCAATCTTGTTAAAAACTTTTCTGGTGAAGATAGTAAAGCACCGTCAACTTGTGCTGACTCTTCCAGGGTTAAAAATTGTGTTGATGGTTGCTGAGATGGTAAATCCATAGAAAAGTATGAAGTATGAATTATGAAGTATAAAGTTTGGAATCATCTTATACCAAATCATCATACAATTAGCCTGCGTTCAGCTTTGCCGTTGCCGATAGGCTAGGAAGGCTTTGTTTTTATAGCCCTAGACTTCCAGTCTCTTGGTTTTATATGCTTAACTGTTGTTTATCTTTTAGCCTCTACCATTGGTGCTGAGTAAGTATTTTTCTTAAAATTTCAAACTTCAGACTTGATAAATTAATTCTGTTCTGGCTTGCGAGCTTGGACTAAATAGCCACAACGATGTTCACCGTTAATAATCCAGTGGGTACGTTCTACTATACAGTCTGGCAGTACAGCCGCAAACATTTCCAGTTCATGACCACAAACGCTAGGAAAAGATTCAGCAACGTTGGAAATTGCACAATTATGTTCTATTAAAACAAAGCGATCGCCTACCCTATCAGTCGGGCGATCATCATCTACTTCTACAGAGTGATATTCTGCCATGAATCCTTCGGCTTTGCGTAACTGAACTAAAGTTTCCACCCGCTCTTTTAACGAACCTTGACCGACGCGATCGCGGTACTCTTGGGCTTTACGTTCCCATTGTTTTTGTAAAATCGTCTTCATTTTGTCGTGGCCGACGGTTTCGGCTAGGGTATCCAACAGCGAAACTGCAAATTCGCCGTAACCATCACCAAAGCGATCGCTTGTTGTCCGATGCAGGCGATCGCGTCCCTGACGACTTAACTGATAAATATGCTGTGGTCTCCCCATTCCCGCCTGCGTCGTTGACGCATAGACAATCAATTCTTCCGCCTCTAAATCCTTAAGATGGCGACGAATTGCTTGGGGACTAACATTTAAAACATCGGAAAGCTCAAAAGCAGTTGCTTGTGAGTGTTTGAGCAGATATTCGAGAATCTCTTGCTTGGTTGAGGACTGCTGGGTAGTCGCCATCGTCGTCCTAAATTTTTTTGAGAAAATTTGACTTTAACAACATCATTGTTGTTAATCTAGCGTAAAATGAAGATACGTTAAACAACATGGATGTTGTTTTAATCTTCATCCTTATTGTAACAGCCGTGTAAACCACTCGGTAAAGCGAGACCGGCATCGGCGAGAAACCAGCCCGTCTTCCATCCTTCAAGAGATCCCATTTCGGAACACGAGAGATTATTACAGATGAGTGCCACTGTCAAATCCCTAGTTAACCAACCTTACAAGTACGGCTTTGTCACCGAAATTGAAGCCGATACCATCCCGCGTGGACTCAATGAAGACGTTATCCGCTTGATTTCCGCGAAGAAGAATGAGCCGGAATTCATGCTGGAATTTCGTCTGAGAGCCTATCGCCAGTGGCTAAAAATGACAGAACCAACATGGCCTAGCGTCAAATATCCGCCAATTAATTATCAGGATATCATTTACTATTCTGCGCCCAAGCAAAAGAAAGAAAAACTCAACAGCTTGGACGAAGTAGATCCGACACTCCTGGAAACCTTCGAGAAACTGGGTATTCCCCTTTCTGAACAAAAGCGACTGGCCAATGTCGCCGTAGATGCGATTTTTGATAGCGTTTCTGTAGCTACAACCTTCAAAGAAAAATTAGCTAAAGATGGCGTTATCTTCTGTTCCATTTCTGAAGCACTGCGGGAACACCCAGAGTTAATCAAAAAATATTTGGGTAGTGTTGTCCCCATTGCTGACAATTATTTTGCAGCTTTAAACGCTGCTGTTTTCAGCGATGGTTCCTTTGTCTACATTCCCAAAGGCGTGAAATGTCCAATGGAATTGTCTACCTACTTCCGCATCAACTCTGGCGATACGGGACAATTTGAACGGACTTTGATTGTGGCTGAAGAAGGTAGCTATGTTTCTTACCTGGAAGGTTGCACCGCGCCAATGTATGACAGCAACCAACTCCACGCCGCAGTAGTGGAACTTGTGGCTTTGGATAACGCGGAAATTAAATATTCTACCGTGCAGAACTGGTACGCCGGTGATGTTAACGGTAAAGGCGGGATTTACAACTTTGTTACCAAGCGCGGCTTGTGTCAAGGTGTAAATTCTAAGATTTCCTGGACTCAGGTAGAAACTGGTTCCGCAATTACTTGGAAGTATCCTAGCTGCGTGTTAGTTGGCGATAATTCTGTGGGTGAATTTTACTCGGTGGCGTTAACCAACAATATGCAGCAAGCCGACACCGGAACTAAGATGATTCACGTCGGTAAGAATACTCGCAGTACGATTATTTCTAAAGGAATCTCCGCAGGTAAGTCTAGTAACAGTTATCGCGGTTTGGTGAAGGTAAATCCCAAGGCTGAAGGCGCAAGAAATTATTCTCAGTGCGACTCGATGTTAATTGGGGATAATGCCCACGCCAATACTTTCCCTTATATTCAAGTACAAAATAATACGGCGAAAGTGGAGCATGAAGCTTCAACTTCTAAAATCGGCGAAGATCAGCTATTTTTCTTTGCTCAACGTGGCATTTCTGCGGAAGATGCGATTTCGATGATGATTAGCGGCTTCTGTAAGGATGTGTTTAATCAGCTACCTATGGAGTTTGCGGTGGAGGCTGATAAGTTGTTGAGTTTGAAGTTGGAAGGTAGTGTTGGGTAATTAAACGAACCGCAAAGGGCGCGAAGAGCGCGAAGAAAGAAAGAGAAGAGAGAGAAAAGATGATTATTGAAAATAGTGCAGTTGTGCTGTCGGTGAGAGATTTGACGGCTGAGGTTGGTGGTACGCCGATTCTGAAGGGTGTGAATTTGGAGGTTCGGGCTGGTGAAATTCATGCCATCATGGGGCCGAATGGTTCTGGTAAGAGTACCTTTTCTAAGGTGTTGTCGGGACATCCGGCGTATACGGTGACTGGCGGTGAGGTGATTTTCCAAGGGCAGAACCTATTGGAAATGGAACCGGAAGAACGCGCTAGGGCTGGGGTGTTTTTGGCGTTTCAGTATCCGTTAGAGATTCCTGGTGTGAGTAATTTGGATTTCTTGCGGGTGGCTTACAATTCTCGGCGGAAGGCGCAAGGGTTGGAAGAGGTAGACGCATTTGATTTTGATGATTTGATTGAGGAAAAGCTGGATGTGGTGAAGATGGATGCAGCTTTCCTCAACCGCAGTGTCAATGAAGGGTTTTCTGGTGGTGAGAAAAAGCGGAATGAAATTCTGCAAATGGCGCTGTTAGAACCGAAGTTGGCAATTTTGGATGAGACAGACTCAGGTTTAGATATTGATGCGCTAAAAATTGTCGCGCATGGTGTAAATCAACTGACTAATCCAGACAATGCGACGATTATGATTACCCACTATCAACGTCTGCTCAATTATATTGTGCCGGATTTTGTTCATGTGATGGCACGCGGCAAAATTCTCACCAGTGGCGGTAAGGAACTGGCTCTGGAATTGGAGTCGCGCGGTTATGACTGGATTTTGGAGGAAAGTGCGGTTGAGGTGGGTGTGTAATGTCTATTCAAGTTTCTCCTAGTGCTATTCCTAACTCAGATGCAGTCAGCTTGGTGTCTTCTCTGTTGGATAGAGATGCTTATTTAACTGGGTTGTTAAATCAAGTAAGTGTAACTGAAGCGGACGGGTTAGCGGAATTACGCCAACAAGCTGCAAATTGGGTACGTCACTCAACTATCCCCACAACCCGCGAGGAAGAATGGCGGTTTACTGATTTGTCAGATTTGCGGGGTGTGGAGTTTCGCAAGGCGCAGCCAGTTAATAATGTAGAGAAGTTAAATGTAACATCGCTGACTGATAATCGGTTGGTGTTTGTTAATGGTGTTTATGCGCCGGAGTTATCTGCTGTTAATTTACCTGATGGTATTTTAGTTGGTAATTTAACTGGTTTAACAGTTGCAGGCGATCGCATCCGCAAATATCTGGCTCAAGCTGAGGGCGCTTTGGAAGTATTCACGGCTCTCAATACTGCTGGTTTAACAGATGCAGCAGTTGTATGGGTGGCTAAAAATGTTGTAGTTGACACGCCTATTCATCTGCTGTTTATTTCGGTTGCTGGGGAGACGGCGACTATTTCTCAGCCGCGTTGTTTGGTTGTGGCGGAAACTGGTTCGCAGGTGACTTTGGTTGAGGAGTTTACGAACCGCCAAGACGCAGAGAGCGCCAAGGAAGTATACTTTACCAACACAGTTACAGAAATTTGGGTTGGTGAGAATGCGGCGGTAAATCATACTAGAGTGGAGAGAGAAGGCGCTGAGGCGTTTCACATTGGGAAGACTGCTGTGAACCAAGCTCGTTATAGTCGCTATACCTGTAATGCTTTGAGTTTAGGCGCAAAGTTATCACGGCACAATTTGGAGATTTTGCAAACTGGTGAGCAAACTGAAACCACACTCAACGGTTTGGCGATGATTTCTGGGAAGCAAGTGGCGGATACCCACAGTGCGATCGCTCTCAATTATCCTTATGGTAAAAGTGAACAATTGCACAAATGTATTGTTGGCGATCGCGCTCATGCAATCTTCAATGGTAAAGTATTTGTACCTAAACCCGCCCAGTTAACTGACGCAGCCCAATTAAACCGCAATTTACTACTATCCTCCAAAGCGCGAGTAGATACCAAGCCCCAATTAGAAATTACCGCCGATAACGTTAAATGCGCTCACGGTGCAACTGTGAGTCAGTTAGAAGATGATGAAATCTTCTATTTACAAAGCCGGGGAATTGATGAAAGTGCAGCACGTAATTTATTAATTAACGCCTTCGCCGCCGAAATCATCAACAAAGTTCCTCTTGCTTCCCTCAGAGACATATTGCTAAACACCGTCACTAGTTTTAAGTCTTTGACTAATGACTAATGACTAATAACTAATGACTATTGACTAATTACCAATGACTTTTACAGCTACCAAAACCCTCGCCGATAAAGTCCGCGCTGACTTCCCGATATTACATCAGGAAGTCAATGGTAAACCCTTGGTTTATCTCGATAATGCGGCGACATCGCAAAAACCCTTGCTTGTATTAAATGCCCTGCGGAATTATTACGAGCAGTACAATGCTAATGTCCATCGTGGCGCTCATACATTGAGTGCAAAAGCCACTGACGCTTATGAAGCAGCACGCGATAAAATTGCCAAATTTATTAATGCTGCATCTCGTCAAGAAATTGTCTACACCCGCAACGCCAGCGAAGCAATTAATTTAGTTGCTTATAGCTGGGGGATGAATAATTTACATCCGGGTGATGAAATTATTCTGTCGGTGATGGAACACCACAGTAATATTGTGCCTTGGCAATTTGTGGCACAAAAAACGGGTGCAGTTCTCAAATTTGTTGGACTAACACCAGAAGAAACATTTGATTTAGAACAGTTTAAACAACTGATTTCTGAGAAAACAAAACTGGTGTCAATTGTTCATGTTTCTAACACTTTGGGTTGTATAAACCCAGTGAAAGAAATTGCTGATATTACTCACAGATACGGCGCGAAATTCTTAGTTGATGCTTGTCAAAGTGTGCCTCATACACCTGTGGATGTGCAGGAAATAGGCTGTGATTGGTTGGTGGCTTCAGGACATAAAATGTGCGCCCCCACTGGTATAGGCTTTTTATATGGCAAGCTGGAATTGTTAGAAGCAATGCCACCATTTTTTGGCGGTGGTGAAATGATTGCCGAGGTATATTTAGATCATTCTACTTATGCCGAATTACCCCATAAATTTGAAGCTGGAACACCTGCTATTGGAGAAGCGATCGCCCTCGGTGCTGCCATAGATTATCTTACTAATATAGGTATGGATAAAATTCATGCCTACGAAGCCGAGTTGACTGCTTATTTATTCCAACAATTAGCGAAAATTCCCCAAATTCGGATTTATGGCCCCAAACCTGATGCGAATGGAGAAGGGAGAGCCGCGTTAGCTGCATTCACAGTCGCAGATATCCACGCCAACGACTTATCTACATTATTAGATCAAGAAGGCGTTGCTATCCGTTCTGGACACCACTGCACCCAACCATTACACCGCTATTTAGGTTTACCAGCAACCGCAAGGGTAAGTTTTTCTTTCTATAATACCCGCGAAGAAATTGACGTATTCATCAAAGCATTGAAGGAAACTATTGACTTTTTTACGGGTATTTTTGGTTAACTTTAGCAAATATTTCCATAATAATTGTGCCAATTGTCAGCCTTAAATACGGCTAATAATTGGCACAATTTGTATCATCATTCAAAAGATATAGGAATCCGGTTTGATTTCTGAATTTATTTGTGTAGGTAGGGAATAGGGAATGGGGAGTCGGGAGTAGGAAAGAAGCCTGATCTGAATGCTCCAGTAAGACTTTCCTGATTTATCTCTGTCGCAAATCCCTGTGATATCTAGCTTTCTTAATTTTAAATTGGTATTATCTGTGCAAAATGTGGCAAATGTTAAGAAAAATTTCAGTTACGAGAAATTTTATCTAGCCACGTTGAAGTTTCAAATTGAGTTTAATAAGGGATTGATATGCGCTTACCTATAACTATTGGTGCAATCTTGGTAGCATCTTTAAGTTTCAATGCTCCGGTATTCTCTGCATCTCCTGTGCAAGTAGTACAAACATCACCAAATTCTAACTTAAAGCAGTTAAGAATTAATGAGCAATTATGGAATCGCCAAAACATCAAAAACTACCGTTACACGGTAACTAATAATTGTTTTTGTGCGCCTGAATTTCGAGGCCCATCAATCATTGAGGTACGCAACGGTATCACAGTTTCTATCACCAATGCCGCAACTGGTCAGGCAGTAAATCCTAGTTTATTAAAACCATATAGCACCGTTCCTAGACTTTTTAATTTGATTAGAAATGCGATTCGTGAAAGCTCGGAATTAACTGTGACATACAATCCACAACGTGGTTATCCGACTCAAATTAATATTGGTAATCTTGCTGCTGATGCTGGAATTTTCACGACAATCAGCAATTTTGAAAAAATTCGTTAAGGTGCAGATTGGGTGGAGGAATGGAACCCAATATTATCAAGACTCGATTGGGTTTCATTTCGTTCCACCCAACCTACTTTTCTATCACCTGTTGTTGCTCACTCTGACTGGAATTTCAATGATAAATTCTGCTCCCTTATCTGGCTCAGATTTGACAGAAATAGTACCATGATGACTTTCGATAATTTGATAGCTAATTGCTAAACCTAAACCAGTGCCTTTATTTACAGGTTTAGTTGTAAAAAAGGGGTCGAATATTTTACTTTGAATTTCGGGGGCAATTCCAGAACCATTATCGATAATTCTAACTTTGATGGTTTCTGATTCTGTAGCTTCTGTTTTAATAATAATTTGCTTTTGATGTTCTGATTTTTCATTTTCTAATAAACTATCAATCGCATTATTGATAATATTGCTAAATACTTGGTTTAATTGGGCTGCATAACATTCAACTAGGGGTAATGTTGAATATTCTTGAACTATCTCTATTTCTTGCTTGAGACGATGATTTAGTAAAGATAATGTACTTTCAATACCTTCATGAATATCTACCGCTTTTTGATCGGCTTGGTCGAGTCGAGAAAAGTTTCTTAAAGAAAGGATAATGTCTTTAATTCTGTCAGTTCCAACTCTCATAGAAGAGAGAATTTTTTGAAAGTCATCTACAATAAAATCTAAGTCTACATCACCAATTTTCTCTTGAATCAATTTTTCTGCTTCGGGATATTCTTTTTGATAGATTTCAACTAGCCGTAAAATAGTGTGAATATGTTCGTTGAGATAATTAAAATTGCCATGAATAAAACTCACAGGGTTATTAATTTCATGGGCTAAACCCGCAACCATTCTGCCTAAACTAGACATTTTTTCTGTTTGAATAAGTTGCACTTGAGTTGCTTGCAATTTATGGAGTGTACTTTCGAGTTCTTGTGCTTGTAGTTTCGCTGTTGCTGTGGCAGTTGAGAGCGCCTTTAAATTATTAAAAGCTTTGGAATGATAACGAACACGGGCAATTAATTCTATCGCATCTGGTAACTTAATTAAATAGTCGTTAGCTCCCGCAGCAAAGGCTTCCGCTTTGAGTATTGGTTCTTCTTTACTGGATAACATAATGATGGGAACTTCCTGCGTTGATGGATGAGAACGAAACCAACGCAACAGCATTAAGCCATCCATATCGGGCATAATTAAATCTAACAAAATGACCGTTGGCTCAAGTGCGATCGCACTTTGCAAAGCCTGTGAAGGATTACTAACATAATTGCAAGTAATATCGGTTTCCTTGGCAATCATGCGATTAATTGCCTCACCAAATATTGCCTGATCATCAACTAACAATATTTTGACATCTTCGGTTGGTAATTTTAATTCTTCCAGTAAATCTGGTGATGCTAACTGCATATTTAAATTAGGTAATAGCATTTGATATCCTTAGTGTCAAAGATAGGGATATTAATTGGATGGTAGCCAATTAGGAGAGCAATCAAGAACTATTAAATTTCTAATAATTTGTGAGTTTATTATAACTTAATATATATGAAAGTAAATATGGCTTTAGATATAACTAAACCGATGTTAGTTAATCAAAAATAACTAACAAAATTCACGAATATTCAGTATTTTTTCTGAAAAAATATCGTATATTTACTGTGGTCAAATTAATTTAATGGGGTTTAATTGTCCGACATCCGTAATATCTTGGTACAAGCAGCAGCGATCGCATCAACTGGTAAAACTTCCACAGCCGCTTTTAATTCCACTGCTACTTTTGGCATTCCATAAACAATGGAAGTTTCCTGATTTTGGGCGATGGTATGCCAACCTGCATCGCGTAAAACCTTCAAACCTTGAGCGCCATCTCTTCCCATCCCAGTTAGTAATACCCCAATTCCTGACTCTAGCCAATGTTTTGCCACACTTTGAAATAAAACATCAATAGATGGACGATAAAGACAATTGGCTGGTTGTTCCGCATAGTCAAAACTCAGGTTACTCGTGATCACTAAATGTTGATTTGTCCCAGCTAAAAAAATTTTGCCTGGTTGTGGTCTAGAACCTGTAGTTGCGATTTCCACAGGTAAGATAACTTGTTCATTTAACCAAGCGGCAAAACCTGGAGTAAACTGAGCATCCAAATGCTGCACAATCACAATCGCAGCTGCAAAATTTTGCGGAAATTGCCCCAGAATCTTTACCAATGTTTGGGGGCCGCCAGTGGAAGCACCAATGACAATTAGTGGTGGTGATAATTTCGGCAAAGATGACAGTTTTTTGACTGTTCGCACCTGGGGAGATTTACCAAGTAATTTAGCGATGGTACGAATTTTGTTTAACAGCCCTGTGCTACCCTCAGCAGGTGTATTGATGGCATCTAAAGCACCATAGTGCATTGCTTCTAAGACTTTACCCGCATAGCGATTAATACTCGCAGTCACAATAATAATTGCACAGGGCGACTGACTCATAATTCGCCTTGTGGCTTCCACTCCATCCATACAAGGCATCAAAATATCCATCAAAATTAAGTCAGGGGTATCAACTGCACATTTGCTCACCGCTTCTGCACCATCGTAAGCCACCCAAGCCAAATCATACTCCGGGATTGTGGCTAATATTCGCCGCATCGCTTCCACCATCATCCGCATATCGTTGACAATGGCGATTCTCATAAAGTGGGGAGTGGGGAGTGGGGAATGGGGGGTGGGGAGTCGGGAGTGGGGAATGGAGAGTGGGGAGTGGGGAGTGGGGAGTGGGGAGTGGGGAATGGGGAGTGGGGAGTAGGGAGTGGGGAGTGGGGAGTCGGGAGTGGGGAGTGGGGAATGGGGAGTGGGGAGTAGGGAGTGGGGAGTGGGGAGTCGGGAGTGGGGGGTGGGGAGTGGGGAGTGGGAGAAATTTTTATATCTTGTTGGTGAATGCTGTTCATAGAGTCTTAACCCTGACCAATCAGGTCAATTACGGCTTGTAATAAAGTGTCATCATGAAAGCTGCTTTTGGTGAGATAGTAGTCTGCACCTGCTTCTAAGCCTTGAATGCGGTCTTCTTGGCGGTCTTTGTAAGAAACAATAATTACGGGGATATTTTTTAACTGGGGATGGGTTTTGATTTGGCTGGTGAGTTCAAAACCATTCATCCTGGGCATATCAATATCTGTAATTACTAAATCATAATCGCTAGTGCGTAGGGCGTTCCAACCATCAATCCCATTGACGGCGACATCAACTTGGTAATGGTGATTTTCTAAAAGCTTGCGTTCCATTTCCCGGACGGTAATTGAATCATCTACAACTAATATGCGCTTGTGAGTTTTGCTCAATGTCTGCTGTGTTGATTGATTTACTTGACTTAGTTGACCACTAGCAACCACCTTGGTCATAGAACGAACTAAATCTTCGACATCGATAATCAATACGGGATTCCCATTATCCATGAGGGCGGCGGCGCTAATGTTGGGAATTTTCCCCAGCCTGGAATCTAAAGGTCGGACAACTAAAGTGTATTCACCAATAAAGCGGTCAACAACTAGTCCATAATGATGGAGGCGATCGCTAATCACCACCACTGCTAATAATTCTGGATTTTCCGCAGTTAAGGGTAACTCAAAAACTTGCCGCGCGGAAATCAATTCTACTGGTTGATGATTCAGCCAAAAAAACGGGCGATTTTCTGACAGCGCAATTTCTGATGGCGATAACATCAAAACTTGATCAATTCGAGTTAACCCAAAGGCGTAAGGTTCCTCGGCAATCTCTACTAATAAGGTACGCACAATAGATAAAGTCAAGGGTAACTGCAAATAGAAACTCATCCCTGTTCCTGGTTGAGAAACTGCCCTGACTGTGCCGCCAACTTCCCGCACGGTATTATGGACAATATCTAAACCCACACCCCGTCCAGAAATTTCGGTAATAGTTTGTGTGGTGGAAAATCCTGGTAATAGCAAAAACTCCATTAACTCTGCTTCAGTTAATTGCATGGCCATATCTGCGTTTACCAGTTGTTTTTTGACAACTTCTTGACGCAAAAACTCCAAATCAATTCCCCTGCCATCATCAGAGATGGTGATAAATAACATCCCCGCCCGATGGACAACTTCAATGGTAATTGTGCCTGCTTCAGATTTACCTTGGGCTATCCGTTCTGGAGGAGATTCTATACCGTGATCAACAGCATTGCGGAGGATTTGGGTTAAGCAAGCTTCTAAGCGTTCCAAAATATCCCGATCTACCAAGGTATGCTGACCCTTGATTTCGAGGTTCACGCGCTTACCCAACTGTCTGGCTAGGTCACGTACCATGCGCGGAAACCCTTGCCAGCCCTCGGCAAAGGGACACATCCGGGTAGTAATTAGTTCTCGATACCAACGATGGGCGAGGTTTTCGGAACGCTGGGCAAAGGATTCTAATTCGGTGTGGCGATCGCTAATTAAACGGGTACATTCGCTGGTTTTTTGATGTACTGTACTTAAATGTTCTTGAATATGTTGATCTAGGGTGCGATCGCTAAATAATTCTTGTAATTTAACTATTAATTTCAATAACTCGATTTGATTGGTTCTGACTTGGACAAATGATTCGGTAAATGACTCTAACCATTTACTGCTAACAATGGTTTCCCCGGCTAATCCCATCAAGCGACTGAGATTATCTGTACTCACCCGCACGGTTTGGTTTTGGGGACTGACTAAGGCTTCTGGTTGACGGACTTCGATTGGGGGCGGGGGCTGTATAATATCTTGGGCTGGGATATTCACAGTTGTGGAAATATTAGCGATCGCCTTGACTAAAGCTTGAATCTGGGGCTGGTTTCCTGGTTGTAGTTCGGCATTGGTGGCGATGTTTTGCAACATATCCACCCCTTGCAACAATACATCAATATCATCTGCCGTTAAATTCACCTTGCCAACTTGTGCCGCACTAAAACAATCTTCCATCACATGGGCTAAGGTGACGGCTGGTTCAAGTTGGACAATTCTTGCAGCACCTTTAATACAATGGGCAGCCCGCATTAAAGCCGCTAATTCTGATTTGGGATCAGGATTGGTTTCCAGCGCCAGTAAACAATTGTTCAGCACCACAACCTGAGTTGTGACTTCCATTTTGAACAAATCAAATAAGGATAACTGACTGAGGTCAGCGTTTTCGCTCATTACTGTGCCTTCTTCGCCAAATTGGTAAATAACAATTCATCATCCAAATAACTGACAGTACGCACTGTGGGCAGATTCAGAGGTTGCCAGGAAAATAAACCTTTGGTATAAGTTTGAGTGACATTACGTAACACATCACGCAATTCTCGTCGATGAAATCTGTGGACACCATATATTTCATCCACCGGAAACACCCAAGCATTACCAGCTTTTTCGATAACTGCCATTCGGGAATGAGATACAGGACTCAGACTTGCTTGGGGTGGTTCACTGGGTTCAATTTTTAACAAATGACTTAAGGAAACACATAAAAGCAATTCACCCCGAATGTTAATTAATCCTCGTAAGACTTGGTTGTGGCGATGGGGTAGGGTATGAATCACACTCGGAGGTGTGGTTTCTTTAAACACCTGTGCCGGCAGTGCCAACCATTCTTGATGCAACCGAAAAATTACTACTGTTAGAGTTTCACTGGTTCGCACCGCGTAGGTAGGTAGATGCGGTTTTTTCTGGGCGGGAGATTCCGCAATGAATTGTGTCCACTCATGACGATATTTTTCTGGTGTTGGGCGTTCTAGTAAACAGCGACCAGCCGCCGAATAAACCGGACAGTTGCGACAATGAATATGTGTAGATAATTCCGCACAAGTGCGATCGCCCTCAATGCCAATTACATTCCAACAACTTTCTACTTGAGTGGTCATAAGTCAATGGTCATATCTCTTGATTAAGCTGCTACATCAACTGGGGTGAAGGATGAAAAATCATCACTTTTGACTTTAAACACAGAAACTTCTTGGCGTAAACCACGAGCGACTTGATTAAGTTGGGCAAGCGCCTGATTAATTTCTCGCAGAGAATCGGCAGTTTGAATTGAGGTACTGCTTAACTGCACCATTGCATCACTAATTTGTTGCGCTCCTAATGACTGCATTTCCATTCCCTGATTCACCGCCGCAAAATGGGGATTTAAGTCTTGCACCTGCTGAATAATCTGCCCAACTTGGCTACTAATATGGCTGACATCTGCCACACTCCGCCCGACTTCCGCCGCAAATTTATCCATTTCCATCACCCCTGTTGACACCGAAGATTGCATTTGTTTGACCATCTGTTCAATATCTAATGTGGCGACTGCGGTTTGGTCTGCTAATCGGCGAATTTCTCTAGCTACTACCGCAAACCCTAAACCATATTCTCCAGCTTTTTCTGCTTCAATGGCAGCATTTAACGAGAGCAAGTTCGTTTGGTCGGCGACTTTAGTAATTGTTAAGACAATATTATTAATGTTGTTAGCTTTTTCGCTAATAATCCCTAGTCGCGTGGCGATGGTGTTTGTGGCTGTCGCTAACTGACGCATACTTGTTTCCATGCGCTGCAAGTCTGTTTGACTGATGTTAGCGGCTGTGGTTGTCGCTTGGGACATTGTGACCACTTGTTCCATTGTGTGCGCTAGTTCTTTGGAGGTGGCGGCGATTTCTTTGGCTGTGGCTGTGACTTGGTTTGTTGATGCTACTTGTTCTGTGAGTGTTGTTTCCAATTGTTTGCCGGCTGCGGCTATTTGTGTGGCTGAGGTTGTGACTTGAATACCTGAACCTTGGACTTGGCGAATCAAGGTACTCAATTTCTGTTTCATTGTTTGGAGTGCTGCCATTAGCTTATTAATCTCATGATTGGCAGTGATTTCTACATTACTGGTAAAATCTCCCGCCGCTACTTTGTCAGCTAAATGAAAAGCTGTTTGCAAAGACCGCGCCAACTCCCGACTAGGAATTAAGATAATTGCCAAACAAACAGTTATAGTTACAATCACAATCCCCAAAAAAGTTCCCCAATTCACCAAGACAGCAACACGTTGAATTTGACTAGCTTGCTTTTGTCTTTCGACTAAACTTTGGTCTACCACCGCTAACATCTCATTCATTTTGAGTCTGATGTCATCCATCAAATTTTTACCTTGATCGGATAAAATCAAAGCCAATAATTCTTTTTCCTGCCCAAGTCGCCGCATTTTAATAGTTGTTTCTAGTTCAGCCATTTTTGCTTGGCTTAATTGTTCAATTTCCCCCAGAGTTTTAACTTGTCTAGAATTATCTAAAATTTTACTTCTGACTTGAATAAAAGTATCTTTTAACTTGAATTGAGCTAATTTATATGGTTCCAAATATCTTTCTTCTTTAGTAATAATGAAGCCCCTCTGACCTGTTTCAGCATCAAGTAAAAATTTTTCCAGTTCCTTTAACTGAGATTTGATGGCATAAGTTTGATTCACCCAATTATTCGATGCTATAAGTAAATTAGTATTTGAGTTAGAAATATAGCTGGCAATCCCTGTTAACCCAACAATAAGCGTACATCCACCCATGATAAAATGATTGATTTTTATACCTCGCGGCATCTTATTTTCCTTTGTGATTATTTGTTATTCTAGAAATAGAAATTAATAACTAATCAATCAGAAAATTCATAATTTAAGCATTTAATTCCACTACAACAGCTAAACCTCGGTTAATTAGCCATTAATAGCCTTTGTTGCGGGAAATTGGCATCCGTAATTCGAGGATAATTATTTTGAAATTACGATAAAGTCGGTACTACAGCATTGCTATTAACTTTAAACACAGAAACTTCTTGGCGTAAACCACGAGCGACTTGATTAAGTTGGGCAAGCGCCTGATTAATTTCTCGCAGAGAATCGGCAGTTTGAATTGAGGTACTGCTTAACTGCACCATTGCATCACTAATTTGTTGCGCTCCTAATGACTGCATTTCCATTCCCTGATTCACCGCCGCAAAACGTGGGTTTAAGTCTTGCACCTGCTGAATAATCTGCCCAACTTGGCTACTAATATGGCTGACATCTGCCACACTCCGCCCGACTTCCGCCGCAAATTTATCCATTTCCATCACCCCTGTTGACACCGAAGATTGCATTTGTTTGACCATCTGTTCAATATCTAATGTGGCGACTGCGGTTTGGTCTGCTAATCGGCGAATTTCTCTGGCTACTACCGCAAACCCTAAACCATATTCTCCGGCTTTTTCCGCTTCAATGGCGGCGTTTAACGAGAGTAAGTTGGTTTGGTCGGCAACTTTAGTAATTGTTAAGACAATATTATTAATGTTGTTAGCTTTTTCGCTAATAATCCCTAGTCTCGTGGCGATGGTGTTTGTGGCTGTTGCTAACTGACGCATACTTGTTTCCATGCGCTGCAAGTCTGTTTGACTGATGTTAGCGGCTGTGGTTGTCGCTTGGGACATTGTGACCACTTGTTCCATTGTGTGCGCTAGTTCTTTGGAGGTGGCGGCGATTTCTTTGGCTGTGGCTGTGACTTGGTTTGTTGATGCTACTTGTTCTGTGAGTGTTGTTTCTAATTGTGTACCCGCAGCACCTACTAGGGTGGCGGAGGTTGTGACTTGAATACCTGAACTTTGAACTTGACGAATCAAGGTACTCAACTTTTGCAACATAATCTGAAAAGATGCCATGATTTGACCAAGTTCATCTTTGGTCTTCAATTCGTTCTCAGGCAAAGATAAAGTGAAATCACCAGCAGAAATCTGCTCGGCGACATCTACAACCTGAGAAACTCGACTACCCAAAGACCTAGAAACAACTGAAGTGACAAAAAATGCGATCGCTATAGTTAATATTGTTACTAACACCGCTAATAAACTCATCAAGTTGAGCATCACTTTTGTCCCTTCAATCCGGTTGCTCATAATTTCTTTTTGGTGACTAGCAAACTCCTCATGAATTTGACGGAATTTATAGCTCATATCACCAGATTTTTCTAGATATTGCTCAATTAAAAATCTATTGTTCTCAAAATTTGGTGTTGTGATCGTATCTTTAACCAACATTTCAAATTCATTGAACATATTCTGCATTGTTTTTAATCTTTCTTCCTGAAATTTATCTTCAGCAACCTTAGAAGCAATATTCAATCCTTCTTGAAACCTTTGATTAAAAAAAGCATATCTTTCCAACGCATCTTGATATTTTTTCGGATTATATAAATATCGCCGAATTGCCAAATTCATGTTTGCCAGACTCAAGGCCATATTATTTGTCCCTATAATGGCTTCGTTTGACATTCCCACTTGTTTATAAATAATCCTGGTCTGACTACTAGTGGCATAAACTATCACACTAAAAACAAATATTAAAATTGTCGGGATAGCAAATCCTAACAAAGTTCTATCTTTAAGTTTCCAATTATCTAGCATTTTTATTTTTGATTTATCTGATCAAAGCTTACAAATACTAAGGTTCCCCAACAAAAAAGCAAACTAACAATTCAGTTATTTAAATTTTCTCTAATGTTATTAACTTACTTAAATAAGTGTGAACTTTTTGTAATTGAAGCTCGATAAGAGAGGCTAGAGGTTAGGGGCTAGTACAACAAGGCAAAAGTAAAAAGCGCAAAGTAGGCGGTGTCGGTTTCCGTCCCGCCTAACTTTGTAAGAAGGCAAAAGTAAAAATAAATAATAACGATATCACAAGCCTTTTAGCAATTTCTTATAGTCTGTTTATTTACGCCATACTGTGCGAGGGGTTGTAAATAAATGAAAAAATCCTAAATGAATTACAAACACCTCTACCTTGTCTACTTTGTCTACCCCGTCACCCTTGTCGCCCTTGTCTCGATTATTCACATATCAAAACTGTAATCTGTAGATGCGTTGCCAAAGTAAATCAGCACTGGTTTTATCTCCCTGCTGTTCTTTGAGTAAGGCTAAATGAGTCAATCCTGCTTCATGATTAGGTTGCAGATAAATTGCTTTACGAAAAGATTCTCCAGCTTGTTCATTTTGTCCCATTGCTTGCTGTACTTCACCAAGCAGAACATAAGCTTCAGCATTAATTTGATTTTGCTTGAGGTATTCTTTACATAGTTGAATTGCATCTTCTAAGCGACCTTGATTAGCTGCAAGTTTAGCTAAATCGAATAAATTACTATTAGAATGATTTACAGATATATCTTGGGGTGATGCAATTTCTACCTTGTTGTGAATAGTCAATTCAGATGATTTTTTTGTAGTTATCAAATCTTGGTGATGACTCAACTTTTGATAAGCGATCGCTGAAGATTGACGGACAGCGACTAATTGAGTCTTTATCAGTAATGCAGCTTCGGCAGACGCAACGAATAATAAACCTTCTTTAGCAAGTAAATTTTCGAGAATGTGAATGGTTTGTTCTCTAGTCTTACTGTCAAAATATATTAATAAATTGCGGCAAAAGACTATATCATATTTTTGTTGATAGACACTAAAATTAGTATCGGCTAAATTACCGTTGATAAACCTTACCAAATTTTTGATTGATGATTGCAAATAATATTTAGAATCAATTAATTTAAAATAATTTGCTTGAGCAGTAAAATTATGACCACGAAATGAGTGTTTATCATAAATTGCTGTTTGGGCTTTTAACAAACATTGTTTACTAATATCAACAGCATCAATGTGAAATTGAGTAGATGTTAACCCAGCTTCTAATAACGCGATCGCAATCGAATATGGTTCTTCACCAGTGGCGCAAGGTACACTTAAAACCCGCAACACACCTTGCGGTTTTTTAGGCAACAATTCTGATAATACATAGCTTTTGAGCAGCGCAAATGATTCTGGTTCCCGAAAAAACCAAGTTTCTGGAATAATCACATTCTCAATTAATGCTTCCCATTCTTGGGGAGAATCTTGTAAATATCCCCAATAGCTAGACATCTCTGATATACCGCAATCTGCCATTCGTTGATAAATCGCACTGGCGATCGCACCAGAACCAATTGAGTTAACATCTAAACCAATTTTGCTTCTCAGTAAAGCTTCAATGACAGATTGCACCATTATGACTGTCTTTAAATTACATCAGGCTGGAGGCTAGTGGCTAGAGGCTAGAGATTAGTGTTTTTTATTCAGAAATCAGTTAATACTAACTAATTAAACAAAATATTCATACACATTCTCGTCCCTAACATCGAAGCCCTAAACTCTATTTAAAAGATTTTCCGATAAGAAATTTATTTGCTCTGTTTCCGATAACAAGGATTGAATATCAAGGCAATAAATCATTCCGCGTTCATCTACAATCATTTTGCCCAAATATGGTGCTGTATCTATCTGAATATGAGCATCAATAAATTCAGTTTGAGATTTGTGCAATGTTTCCACTACTTGTTCTGCCATCAAACCCAAAATATGTTGAGTATGATTATCTCGACAATAGTTAACTAATATAATTCGCGTACTCCAGTTATCGCCACAGCTTTTACCCTGCATCAATTGACATAAATCAACAACTGGTACAACAAAACCACGGTAGTTAAATACACCAGCTAGATATTTTGGTGTGTGTGGCAAGTTTTTGAGAATAACCAATGGTATAACTTCCACAACCTCTTGAGATGCGATCGCATATCGTTCATTGCCAACTCTAAACAGTAACATGAGCATGTATTCATTTCCGTATGTTACTTATAGGACTTACAAATCAAAACTAAAAATCAAGGGTTTTGGCGAGGGTATAGGGGTGTACTGATTCAAAATCCTTACACCCCAAACCCTTTCACCCTTACACCCAATCTCCACAGATAATTTTTGTGCGTCAGTCCTGACTTACTCAAGTTACCCACTTTCGCCAAGAAACGAACGTGAATTCAATACAACTGCTCAGAAAGTTCTCATTTAGGTCAGTTTATCTGTTTGGGGAAGTAACGAACGGTATCCGTATCTCGCTCGGATCAATAAGCGGCTCAATTTAATCAAACAGCAAAATAGCAGGTAATAACTTAGGATAACTCAGTCTTAATAATTCATAGCCAATTCCAGCCATACCATTGAACAAACCAGGATTATACATATCTTGGTGATGTGGAGAGAACAAATAGAAATGACCAGTTTCGTTAGCTTTGTTGACAATAGATGCAGCTAGTTTTTGGGCATCTGCTAATAAATCCGGATCTGAAAGCCTAGTAGCAGCTTCGAGGAGAACATCAACAATACCAAAGTTACCACAAGAGAGTCTGTCAACTAAATTTAAGTTACTGTTCTGGATGCTATTTAAACTACTTGTAATTTCTTGACAAATTTCTTCATCATCAAGTATTGTCAAACTACCCAAACGAGCTAACACAATACCCGCAGTACCATGACTCCAACCAAGGGGAAATGAATGATTTTGATTGTTGGTTTCGGCAAGCAAAAGACTACGTTCATAGGCGATCGCCTCTTTTGCACCTAACAAGAAATTACCATCCAGAGTGATATCATATAATCTCAACAAAGCATAGGCAATACCAGCCGCACCATAGGCAAACCCTGGTGACAGTTTCTTTTCTGCGGTATTCCAAGCTGTTATCCCTACATCACTGGTGATTCCCTGCTGTAATAGATGATTTCCACAGCTAACAGCCTGTTCTAAATATCTTTGTTCCCCTGTAACTTTGTGGAAGGCGAGGAATGCTAACAAAGCACCCGCCGAACCTGAACTAATATTTAAATCTTGGTCTTTGCTAATGACTTCTGGTGTGATTAAACTGGCAAATTTTTGGGCATCATCTAACAAATTCGGTTCATCTAGCAGATTACCAATCTGCACTAATCCATAGATAAGTGAACCTAATCCTGTGCAGATACCAACATCTATATTTTCAGTTAATTCTGTGGAATCATCTAAGTTGAAATTACGTAAATTTTGCCGTAATGGTTGCAATCCCTTAAGCGCAAAATGACGATATTGTTCGTCTTTGGTAACTGACCATAATGCGGCTAAGAATAAAGCTACTCCACAACTGCCATCATATAAATGATGTCCAAGGGCTTTTAACTGAAACCTGCGGAATTTCGCAACGTATTCCAAACCAATCCAAGCAGCATCATTCTCAGTAGAAAATGCCTGTGATTGAATTTTTTCAGCAATAGCGATCGCCTGTTTTAAACCTTCTTCTTGGCTCAAGGTTGTCAGATTAAGCGCAGTTGCTTGTGGTGTTTCAACACTAGCAGCAAAACTCTCTTCTAAAGGGTTAACAATACTACTATTAAAAGCCCCACGAATCACTTCTATTTGTCTGCTTAAATCATTATCACTAAGTTCATTAATTCGAGCTATTACCTGTGGAAAAGTAGACATAAGACAATCTGCAAATGGCACAGATGACAATCCAGAAAATATCTGTTCACTATCTGTAATTGCACTAAAGTATGGAATATCCATCTGTAATGCTGCTTGCAATTCTTGTTCTAGCAATGGCCAAAATAAAGGTTTATTTTGCTCAGAAATATACGCTCGACTAAGAAGCTCAAGTTTTATATTGCGGTCAACTCCATCTTTTAAATATTCGGCTCTTTGAGCATTACTTAATACAGAGGCATAAGTCTGAGTACCTCGAAACAAGAACCGAATTCGCTGATGATGAAAGTTCAATAATGGGCTATAATCACTCAATAAAAATTTTTGTTGTGCAATCATGAGAGAATATATTTTTTGAAATCCCATGATTAAATCTTCTACATAATTGTCTGGAGAGATTTGTAAATCTCCCAATTGAGGCAGATGCTTTCCATCTAAATTAATGGAGATTTCTTCATACTTCAGGTGCATTTTGTCAGTGTTAATATCGAGAAAAATAGGTGCATCATATTGACTATTTTCGACATCAGTTACCACTAATGGACTGAAATCACAAACTAATTTACCACCAAATACTACGTGCCATTGAGGTAGTAAATGAGTCTGCAAAACGGAATCCTGTACAATAAATTTCAAAGCCAATTCCACAGCATTAAAAGATTGATTAGTATCTTCTTCCTCCTTGACTGTAGGGTGCATGATCGTTTCTAAATCAATCACAACTGGATGCTCACCACAAGCTATAAGGTTCTCAAGATGACAATCATTACCTTTTAGAATATATAATAAACCTAATAAAACTCCAGTCCTCTGATAAAATCGCTTGATTGCCTGCTCATCTTCGCAAGGTGAATATTCGACAAACTCAACCCAACCATGATTGGAGCGATTTAATATTTTTAAACACTTAAATGCTAAATCAGCTTCTTGTTGGTTAAACCAAGATAGGAAATTGAAATAGGCTTCATCTATATGTAAACCCTTTGGTTTATAGACTAATTTTAAGCCAGAAGCAAAGGTAAGAATTATGACGGTGTGATGATCGTTATGAGGATCGGAAAGATTAGATTTAATTTCTACAACCTGTCCTAAATCTGCATCAGGCTGGAATAATTGCTGAATTTCGCTGTAATCTGCGGCTAAGTGTGATAAAAATTCGCCAATAGCATCAACCCAAAAATCAATGGTGATAGCTAACAGCCTAGCTATCACAGGATATTCTAAGAAAAAGGTAATGAGTCCATCCTGATTGAGCATTTGTTGGATAAATTCTGTATAGCGATCGCGCTTCACATTATCATCCGACTGTCTTAGTATATAAGCAAGAGCAGATTGTCTAGTTGCACGAAAACTAGAAAATTTTAACTCCATAGCGTGAGCAGCCATCTCAGAAAAAGTAATCAACAATCTCCGCTCTAATAACCCATGAGCATTTTCTGAAAGTTGGTGATAATTTTGTCCGGCGCGTGCAGTTAATTTTTGTCTAGCTATATAAACAAATGGTAAAAATATTTCTTCAAAGGGAATTAGTTCTTCAGAATCAACGCAGAGATAATCTATACCTTGTGAAAATGCAACATCAGCAGCTTTCACACCTTCATTTAATGTTTTAGTCCAAGCAGGTAAATTAACTCGATCAACCAAAGATACAGGCGCAACAGCACGACGCGCATCTTCTAAAGTCAACCCATCCCAGGCTAGGCGATTTTCAAATTTTTGATTGTCCCCATTAGCAACAGCTTCGCGCCACTTTTCTAATTTGCTATTTACTAAATCATCTAAGTTTTTTAGCTGACTAACTACAAAATTAGAGCTAAGACGCTCCGATAATGTACTAGATTTTTCTACAATGCTAATTAATTGTTCTTGAGTAAATTCCATAAGATATTAAAAACGTTCTAGAAAGTGATTAACAAATCTGAACACATTGCAAAAGACTAATTAAGTCTAATTCAAGTCAATACATTACTTGCTTTATTCCAGCATCAAAAGTGTTTTTACTTGTTTATAGAATTAGTTGAACTGTTGTGTATAAAAATGCACAGCAGTCAGATGAAATTTAGATGAGAGTTAAGGTGTGAAAATCTATTTGAGGGATGAAGTAGTTATTCATCCCTCCCAACGCCATTTTTATGAAGATTTAGGGTATATTAAACTTTGGCTACGCTAAATAATCTAAGTCCAAGGTTCAACAACTTTTTTCACTGTCTTTTTCACAAATTTTATATATCCGCCTCCTCCAGTGACAGCCTCTAATTCTTCATCGCTAATATTTTCATCAATCTCTGGTGGTAACAACAGATAAAGTTGATTTGAACTCTGTTGTACAACCTCAATAGTCACACCTGAAGGTAAATTTGTCCCTAGTTCTTTTTCTACAACTGCTTTCGCATCACTTAACAAGCGTTCTTTATACGCAGGATCTTCAATTGCCTTAGCAATTAAGCTATTCTTAAATTCTTCTACGTCAAATTCTTGATGATTGCTACTCATGATTTACCCTCCAATAGTTACTCGGCTACAGGCGGTAAGTCTTGATGGGGGTTTCAATTCCCCATCATAGACATTCCTTTGTTGCCTTAATCCTGTTAAGGAAACTTTTATTTAAAAATTTTACTTATTGCTCTGGAAACTTTTGGAGATTGCTTAACAGCATAAGGACTTGCAGCTACAACGGCTGTGAAGATAAATCCTCCTGCTACAGCCTCCAACTCTTCCTCAGCAATTGCCTCATCATCAACAAATTGATCGATATCGACTGGCAATACTAAATAAAGTTCTTTTGGAGTTTGTTGTAGAACTTCAATTGTCAAATTTGCAGGTAATTGTTCACCTAATTCTTCTTGCAATACTGCTTTAGGGTTGTTCAACAAACGTTGTTTATAAGCAGAGTCTTCCATTGCCTTAGCAATGATACGTTCTTGAATTTCTAAAGCGTTGATGGTTTCAGAATTGATAGACATGGTTAATTCTCCAGTATTGATTGAAGTTTAATTGTTTTTGTTATCATTCTTTTACAAGTTATAAATAGCAACTTGTAATTCAGGAATGATATTTACTTTCGTCTTTGTTGCCACTTTTTCAGGGTATGTTCTATACCTGCAAAAACAGAAACTTGAGCAGCTGTGCTGGCAATCAATTTTGATACAAAGGATATTGATGCCCCTGCAACAGCCTCTAGTTCTGGCTGAGAAATAATTCCATCACGCACCAGTTCATCAATATCAATTGGTAATACTAAATAGAGTTGTTTGGGACTCTGTTGTAAAACCTCAACTGATAAATTTTCTGGTAAGTCAGCACCTAATTCTTCTGCTAAAACCGCTCTAGCATCACTTAATAAGCGTTGTTTATAGGCGGGATCTTCTATTGCTTTTGCAATGATAAGTTCTTGCAAACTTTCAGGACTCAATCCTTCAGAATTTGTAGTCATGATGGATGATGAATTTAGAGAACAGTTTGATGAATTGTTCTAACTTATACCAAGTCTCAATGAAGTGGAGTACATAGTTTCATAGAGTATTTAAACCAGTGTGATAGCTTTGAATACCTAGCTATGTACTCCATTCTTAGGCATTTGAATGATTTCGATGAAAAAGGTTATCTTAACCTTTGCGAGACTTGACGTTATAGTAAATTGAACCAATTACAGATGAGATTGTCGCACTAATACCTGAGACACTTTGTAAAAGCTCTGACTTACTTTTTACGTTTCCAGGTTTAGTAATTCTTATGCGTAAGCCGCCGGCTACTGCTTCTAATTCTTCTTGGGTAATGATGCCTTCGCGGACTAGTTGATCCAAATCTGTTGGTAGCACTAGATAAAGATGATTAGCACTTTGTTGCAATACTTGAATTGTGACATCGTCACTTAATTTCTCACCCAATTCTTCTTCTACTACTGCTTTAGCATCATTTAACAAACGTTGCTTGTAAGCAGGGTCTTCTATTGCTTTAGCAATAATACGCTCTTCTAAGGTGCTTGGGGTGAATTCTTCAGAGTTTATAGTCATGGTTGCAGTTTAGTGAATTTGCTTGTGGGAAATATTCAATCTTGAAAATTACTATTTTCTTGCTTGCACTTATTTAGGTCTTGTGGTGTGTCTTTGGCTTAAAACACCAAGAGTTAGGGCAGCCACAGCACTCTTTAAAGAGGCTTCAATATTTTTAAAATTTCGTGTCTGTCCATTCACATTTCCTGGGTGAATACTAATTTTCGCGCTCAATCGGCTGACAACACCACCACCTGCTACTGCTTCTAATTCTTCTTGGCTAATGATGCCTTCACGAACTAGTTGATCAATATCTATTGGTAGCACTAGATAAAGATGATTAGCACTTTGTTGCAATACTTGAATTGTGACATCGTCACCTAATTTCTCACCCAATTCTTCTTCTACTACTGCTTTAGCATCACTTAACAAACGTTGCTTGTAAGCAGAGTCTTCCATTGCTTTAGCAATAATGCGATCTTCCAATGTGGTTGGGTTAAATTCTTCAGAGTTGGTAGTCATAATTGATTCTATGTTGAATTGTTTTTACCTCAGTCAACCTAACTCAACAGTGGAGTTGTTGTTGTGTCTGATTACTTTTATAATAGGTTGATTAAATCAAGTTGTTAATCACGGATTTTTATTATTCACTACTTAATATTTAGCCCTATTCAACAAATAATATTTAAATAAAAACATCCTAGATTTATTAATTAAATCTAGGATGTTTTTCTAATTTATTTAATTGACTAAGTTTGAGGTTGTCGCAGGAGTTTAACCTTTTGAAATGGATGTATTTGATTAAAATCTAATCCGTAACGCACCATATCACCAAAGAGATTAATCTGCTCAATCTCTGCTGGAGATAGTCTACCTTTTTCTACTGCGGCGATCGCTTCATCAATTTCTTGCCTATTTGTCACCCCCATTAAGGCAACATCTACACAATTTTGTGATAAGGAATAACGGTAAAAATCTGGTATATTAGGCCACCAACACCACTCAGGTAAGCTTGGCGGTGGTATTATATGTTCACCCATAGATTTAAACGTCACAATTCCTGAACGTTGTAAATCTTGTGAATCTAAATTAGCAAATATTTTTTTCTGTGCTGTGCGATGAGCAGGATTATGTCTCACCATGACCACATCTAAAAAAGGATGATTTAACCAAGCTTGAGCATGATCAAGATTATGAAAAGACGCACCGACATAACGCACCGCACCCATTTTCTTCAGCCGTTCAGATACACCAAAAGCTTCTTCGACAAACTGTTGATATCCTGTATTTGGCCCCCGCAAATAAGGAGAATGTTCAAAGCAATCTCGAATGGCTTCACCATCGCGATCGCCAACCCAACCCCAAAACAACACATCAATATAATCAATCCCTAATTCTTCAAACTGATCGTATAAAACACCCACTAAAGATTCGGGACTTTTAATATAAGTAACAGTCGCTAACACCACTTTTTCCCGCACTGATGAACCGCGCCCACACAGTTGACGCAATCCATCCGCCATATTTTGATAAATAAAATGATGCAAATCACTAGAATAGAAGAAGTAGTTAATTCCTCGCTCAAAAGCATAGAGTGTATCTTCACTAGAAATACCCCCTCCGCCACCTATACCCAAGCAACTCACTGTTAAATCAGTACGCCCTAGTGGACGGTAAAAAGGTAAGGGAAATTTTTGTTCATGAGAATTGTTTTGATTTAAAAAATTATGATTAGATTCAACGACAGAAATTAGTTGTTCCATAAATTTTATTTTTGAGTGATAGAAAACTTTAATAAAAATATATTGATAATTTGCTATTTACTAATAATGCTATTTGCTTCTTGTGGCGATAATCCCACACTGGCGGCCAATTGCTCTAAAGCAATTCTTTCCCTTGTATTTGTATTCAACATTTCTGTGACAGCAGCCACATAATCTGCATTACCAAGTTGAGTTTGGATATTAACACTTGCAACCCGTGAACTATCAGCAAACTTTTGCATTTGGTAGGTAGCAATTTTCGCGGCTTGACGTGCTTGCAAGTATTCAACGTAATACTGTACTATAGCTACTCTTTTTTGGCGTTTTTCTTCTAGCAACCGAGCTTTCAGAACAGATGATTGTTGAGTAGCAGTTAAGAGCCTAATAGGGTTAACTGTAACACCAATGTAAAACTCTTCATAATTGTTAAATGATCCGTATGTTGTGCCGGAGAAACTAACACTCATCACATCATTAAAGGGACTTAAACCCCTAGCAGCTTTGGCTTCTAAGATGTCGGGAGAATTACGTTCAGCGATACTAACTAACTCGTCAATATTTTTGAGATCCTGTTGTGTAATCTCAGTTTGCAAAACTTTGAATTGTTGATTTTGGTTAATATTATTCTCAGATGCCACTACTATTGCAGGAATACTGACAATTGTAAACGTAGAGAACAACACTATACCATGAAAAAATCGCGGTTTAATTAATTTTGATAGTGTCATTTTGTAACCTAGTAATTTAAATGGCTGTAGCACATCATCAATTCCTTTAGTTTTATTAAATTTAGATTCATGAAAGAAATTGACTTATGATTATTTAATTAAAAAACTTTAAAATCTGAGCAATAAGCAAAATTGCTATTTTTAGATTATCAATTAATTAATAATTAAGAAAAATCCTGTCAATGATTTTAAATTTTGACAGAACTTGGTTTAGAGAGGAGGAATAAAATGAGATGGCGACTGATTTAAGAAATTGTTGGTAATGGATTACAATTGATTTTCCATTACCAAAATTGGGTTATCGATTCCTGGGTTTAATCTACTACTGCATAATACTCTTTAATAAAGAACAACTAAATGCACTATTTTGAGGATTAACTACAGCATTTTTAGCCAGAAATGACTTATTCTATTGCTCAATTTTTCTGCTTTTGCCAGGGATTAATTGATAAAATTCCTAAAAATTAGAGCTTACGCAAGCCTCACAATTGATGGTTGGTGCGTGACGCTATAAATTTCATTACAACGTTCAAATACTTTCGCAGCGTCACACACCCTAAAGAAAAAATATGCTAGTGCTTTGTTCTGGACTGTAAAGACATTGCACGCAACGTCTCTACATCATTTATAAAAGTGAGTCAGCCTTAGTTAACTGCGCGAGATGGAATACCTTGCCAATGGCTTTGAAATGGTAGCATTTCACCTTTCATCACTAGAGATAAAGCATCTAATTTTGCTCCAGCTTCCATTTCCGAGTCATATAGAACTACAGAACGAGGCCCAACACTACAACCACGACCGATTCTTAATTTGGACATTTTCATCACGCGGTCTTCAAACAAATGAGTTTGCAGAGATACCAAATTAGCGATCGCCGCATCATCAGCAACCCGCACTAAATCAAACTCGGTTAAATACGTAGTCTCCATGTAAACTCGGCGACCGATTTTTGCCCCAAATAAACCTAAAAGCGGTGCTAACAATGGTGTCCCAGTAAACCATCTGAGTAAAAATGGTACAGCGACAGTTTCATATAAGCCAGTAATAAACTCTGTACGACGCACAAAGATAGACCACAAAGGCTCTACACGCGGTCGATAGCGTCCAACTACTATCCATTTCAATATCGCCACGAAAAGAGTTACCAAAAAGGAAGAGGCTATAAATAGTCCTGGTGACAAAACTATCAGCATTGGTGTTGATACTTTTGATGTCAACCAAGCTAACCCGACAAGATTCTCAATGAACAGCACATATATAAGGGTTAGTGGTAAAACAATCCGCACAAACTCAATAGCAAGACGACCAAAAACCAGTTTTAGAGGTGGACGGAAAGTCACTCTTTCATCAAAACACTCATCTTGCTGACGACGTGGGAGGAAAATTGCTGGTGAACCAAGCCATGATGAACCAGAGGAGACTGGTTTTTTCGGTGGCACAGACAACACCCCAATTAAGCTATTATCACCAAGATATGCACTACTAGGGACTAAAGCAGCGTTACCCACAAAGGAACGACTACCAATTTCAGTAGCTCCCAAGGCAAAGAAGCCATTGTAATATTTAGCCGCACCAATCGTAGCAAAGTCAGCCACAAAACTTTCACTACCCAATCTCAGCAAGTCTGGATCAATCTGCGATACAGTTGAAACTTCTGATCTCGGCCCGACTTTCGCCCCCAACAGACGCAGCCAAGGCATAGTATAAAGGGTGGCGTAGAGGGTGTTAGTTAGTGACAAACTCGTAAACATAAATTTGTCAGCCAGCCACTTACGCAAACCAAAACCAGAATTTTCTGGAAAAATCCCAGGACGAGTATTGGGCATTACCAACCACTTACCAAAGGCGACTACAGCACAGGTTGTCAGTCCATACAATAAACCGGCAATGGGTGTGTATAAAAGACCTTTGAGCAGTTGTCCTTGGGATACCGCGTACTCAAAAATTAACCCTGGAGTGAAAATAATGAAGGGTAGAGCATCAAGCAAGATAAATCCAGCAACAAAACCCATCCAAAGTCTTGGCGACAATTGCACCGAGGGGGTTTTGCGGTAGTTCATTTCCTTCAAAATCGGATCAGCATCGGTAATTGGCTGCGAGGGCGACCCAGCCCAAACCTGATAATCTGGAATCACTTGGTTTTGTGCTACTAAAGACTGTTCATCTAACTGCACTCCCCGACCTACATGACTACCAAGCATGACTACTGAATTAGTCCCAATAAAGCTATGAGCCCCAATTTCAATGGGTGCTTGATATAACCATCCATCTTCCACTATAAAAGGCTGTACCTGAACACCATAGCCAATGCTCACCCCGTCTTCAATTGTGATTAAATCAGGCAGATGTAAATCTTTCGTGCCGATATGACAGCCTTCACCAATCTTTCCACCCAATAACCGCATATATAAGGGCATGAGAGGCGAACCAGCTAGATAATCAAGTGGGGCAATATCTATAGTTTTTCTCACTAACCACCAACGGCAATAATACCAACCCCACAAGGGATAGCGGCCTGGACGAAACTTACCAATGAGCAACCATTTAGCGATGATGGGGAGTGTGAGACTAATCACAAACCACATCATAGAAAATATGCTGATTTCCGCAAAAACTACCAGTGGTGATGACCATTCATGAAAGTCCTCTAACAGTAAGATGAATGGCATTCCGAAAACGATAAAGAGGACATAGAGCATAACTATTTGTATGCTCCCACTCAACCAGACTCGCAAGTTACTATGATGTCTAACTGTACGTGGATTTGACCGAACAGATGCACTATGTTGTTTTTGGATGCTTTCGATGTGATTGGCAAGCGATCGGATAGTTGTGTGGGAATATAAATCAGCAATAGAAAGATACTGTAATGTTGGTTGCTGTCTCAAGTTAGAGATGATACGCGCCGCAAAAAGAGAATGACCACCTAAATCAGCAAAGAAGTCTTCTTCAACAGATATATGATCATTGCCGAAAATCTGACCCCAAGCATTAGCTAGTTCTTGTTCAAGCTCTGTAGCTGGTGGCACATATAAACCAGAGTTTTTGCTGACTCTCTTAGTCGTGGGATTTGGTAGCTGTGAACGGTCAGCTTTACCATTGGGTAATGTGGGAATCGCATCCAAAATTTCAAGGAATGCTGGCACCATGTAGTTAGGCAGACGGCTACTCAGTGAGTTATACAGGCGATGTTTGAAAGCTTGAGAATCAGTGACAGGAATATGTAGTGTGATATAAGCAACTAATTCTTTGTTTGCATCATTAATAGATACCAGGGAGACAATAGCATTCTCTACTTCTTGATCTTCTAGTAAAACTGCTTCAATTTCTGTTAGTTCGATACGATAACCCCGAATTTTAACTTGATGGTCAATGCGCCCTAAATATTCTATTTCACCATCTGGGGTAAATCGACCTAGATCACCGCTACGATATAGTTTTTCCTCCTTCTCACCTACAGTAAAGGGGTTGGGGATGAACTTAGCGGCAGTTTTTTCGGGAAGATTTACATAACCTTGGGTGACACCAATTCCCCCAATGCAGATTTCTCCAATCTCACCTGGTGGAACTTCTTGTAGAGACTCATCGAGGATATAAACACTGTAGTATGGTAAGGGTTTACCGATAGTGACTGGTTTGTCTGGGACTAATTCCGTCCACAAAGCTGTAACTGTTGTTTCGGTCGGCCCATAAGTATTCAGCATCCGCCGTCCCCCAATACTCCAACGCTTGACTAAATCCTGGGGACAGGCTTCACCGCCGACTATTAAAGTATGGATGGAGGGGACATCTTTATCTACTGTTGCTAGGAGGGTAGGAACACAGTAGAGCATTGTTACCTGCTGTTCAATCAAGAAATCAGCCAAGTCTGTGCCGATTTTGCGATGGTCGGTAGGGCCGACAATCAAAGTAGCTCCCACAGCAAAGGTAGGCCAAATTTCCTCAATAGAGAAATCAAAGGCGATGATGATCCCTTGATAAATGCGATCGCAACTCTTTACGCCATAGATTGGTGTACAAATAGAGATAAAGCTGCATATATTAGAGTGATTGACAGCTACACCTTTAGGTCTGCCAGTCGAGCCGGAAGTATAGATAATGTAACAGATTTCGTCTTGTGCATCTGACAACAAAATCCGCGTTTTTGGCTGTTTGGCAATATCTTCAGCTACAGCATCCAACATCAAAACTTGACAGCCAACCCCAGCAGTTAGTTCACTGAATTTTGTGGTACTAATCAGTAAATTCAGAGATGCGTTTTCTGCAATAAAGGTGATTCTATCTTGGGGAAAGGACGCATCTAGAGGGATGAAAGCTGCACCACTCTTGAGTATAGCCAGCAACGTCACATAGGTATTAATTGAGCGTTCCAGCAGAATACCAATTCTGTCCTCTTGATTGATACCTTGATTTACTAGGTAATGGGCTAACTGATTTGCTCGTACATCAAGTTCTCCATAAGTGAGCAACTCAGTATCACATATCAAAGCCACAGCATCAGGACTAACATCACACCGATTTTCAAAAAAGTAATGCAGACGTTGTGGTGTTTCTGTGTGACTAAAATTGTCAAACTGAGTATTTAGAGAGTTGACAATTTTGTAATTATTTGGTCTATTTGACTGATGATATCTAGTTTCCATGCCAAATCTTTCCAATGATCATCATAGCTAGTGAGTAGTTTAAGAAAGTGGGCGATCGCTATCCTATTAATTGAGGTTTACTCACTAAAATTGCAGGAGAAATCCCCTGCAATGGCGAGTCTAGAAACTTGTATTAGCGCAAAAATATTTGTTTCTTACTTTATCCCTCTTGCGGTTGAGGCTCAGAATCTAACACTCCGCGCTCAAACAAAACATTCAGATAACAAGATATTCTTGCTGATGTCACTCCTTTAAGAGTTAACAACTCTGTAATCTCTGCGGTTGTATACTGACCGTGGTGAATTAAAGCACCTAACTCCTGCCATAACACATCATGGTGAAATTTAAAAGTTTTAATGCGAGTTGAGAGTTGAAAACCATCCACCAGAGTTTGATAATTCAGATCACGCCGGAAGCGGATCAAGTCGCTAGGTCTGAGGATTCGCGGCATATGATCCTGAATCATCCTTTCAATCAAAATCTTCAGGTCATCAGCATCTACAAAAGTGCCTTGATCATAAACCATATAACCCAATGGCCAGCGTTCATCAGCATTACAAGGGCTAATCAGCTTAACACTGCGCTCCACCATATTAAATAAAAATCCTGACACACAAGCAATTGTTCCTTGTCTGTGAGCCTCTTCATCTCCTTGACCTTTTTGCAGGTTTGCTTGTCGCTGTCTCCCTGCATGAGCTTTAACAGCATTTTCTGCCTCTTCATTGAGAAAATTCATCTGCACATTCAACAGTTCTTCATCGCTAAACTCTTGATAAACTCTGTCTAACATCTTCAAAGACAGAATTGAAAAGCGATTGCAGATACCATTTTTCTCTTTTGAGAGTTTTAAAATTGCCCGTGTTTGCTCAACATTTTTCAGAGGTTGAGCAGTCGTCATCTGGGGGAGAGAACCAGTAATGGCGTGAAAATCATGGCAAAACTTTTCATAATCTGGGTTATCTAGAGGATCAGTAGCCCAATAGCAAAAACCTTTCCCAGCCGCAGAACCTAAAAAGTCTGTGATGACTTCTAGCACGCCGCGCCATAATTGAGCATTTTCGGGAGTATATAAGAAAATATCGCTAAATTTCAGTGCAGATACAGCACAGAATCGACATCCCACAGAACAACCCTTGCTCAATTCAAAACAAACTGGGATGTGTTGAATTACTTTGTGAACAGCTAAGTTAAATTGGCTGGCGGTACGTGCAATTTGTCTTTCCCGCCATGCACGAATATTTAAGTGACTAACATCAGAATCGATATCTGTTACTTTATCTAAGCGATCAAAAAATGCCTGACTTAGTGTTAGCAGTGGAAAATCTGATATATTTTTACAGTTTTTATCCCATTTAGGTCTGACATCTTCAGGATTTAGTTTCAACCCATAGCGCAAAAATGCACTGTAAGGATCTTCAACGACTTGTTCCCGAAATTTACTATCTGCTTCCCAATGTTCTTGAAACCGCTTAACTTGACTAAATTTACTTAGGAGTTGCGGATCAACCTGATCGATAGTTTGAAAACTATCGTGGTAATCTAAACAAAATTCTTTAATGTTAAAAGAACGTGCAATTATTTCTTGTCGTAACTCTTCAGTGTGCATCATAATTGGTAAATATATCATCAGGCTTAGTGTAGACTGTAGCTTTTGAGATTTTCAAAGGTTTCAAAAACCCTCTAAATTTGAGGCTCAGAGTCTAAAACCCCACGCTCAAATAAAAGATTGAGATAGTAAGATGTTTGTGTCGCTAACACACCTTTATTCGTAAAAAATTGGGTAATCTCTGCGGTTGTGTGATTACCTTGATGGATTAAAACCCCTAACTCTTTCCACAAAGAATCATGACGGAACTTGAAGGTTTTAACATGGGTAGAAAGTTGAAAGCCATCAACAAGAGCTTCATACTTCAGATCAGGACGAAAGCGTAACACATCGCCTAGTCTCACTGTCTGCGGCATATTATCCCGAATCATTCGCTCAATCAAACTCTTGAGGTCATCAGCATCTACGAAAGTTCCTTGATCATAGACTATATAACCTAATGGCCATCGTTCATTGGCATTACAAGGGCTAATCAGCTTGACACTACGCTCCACCATGTTAAATAAAAATCCTGATACACAAGCAATTGTTCCTTGTGCATGAGGTTCTTCATCTCCTTGACTTTTTTGGAGGTTTATTTCTCGTTGTCTCCCTGCATGAGCTTTAACAGAATCTTCTGCCTCTTCATTCAGAAAATTCATTTGCACATTCAACAGATCTTCATCGCTAAACTCTTGATAAACTCTGTCCAACATCTTCAAAGACAGAATTGAGAAACGATTGCATACACCGTTTTTCTCTCTTGAGTATCTTAAAATCGAGCGTAGACGGTCTGGATACTTTAACGGTTGACTAGTTGTAGTCCGGGGGAAAAATCCCGTAATCGCATGAAAATCAAGACAAAATTTTTCATAGTCTGGGTTATCTAGGGGATCAGTCGCCCAATAGCAAAAGCCAGCACCCGCAGAAGTTCCTAAAAAACCTGTCATCACTTCTAATACTTCACGCCACAATTTGGAATTTTCAGGAGTGTATAAGAATATCTCAGTGAGAGGGGGTGCTGATACAGCACAGAATCGGCATCCTACTGAACAACCCTTGCAAAGTTCAAAAGAAACTGGAGCATGAATAACAATTTGGTTAACCAATGGTTGAAACTGACTAGCAGTACGTACAATTTGCCTTTCTCGCCATTGTCGAATATAGATATTACTGGGAGCAGTCTTTAAGTGGATATTTTGTAAATAGTCCAACCTTTCAAAGAACTCATTACTCAATTTCAAGAGTGGAAACTCTAATAGTCCTTGTTCCCACTTGCTATTGCAATCTTCATCCCATATTGGTCTGACATCTTCAGGATGTAATTTCAAACCGTGGCGCACAAAGGCACTATGAGGATCTGTAAAAACTTGTTGACGAAACTCTACGTCTACTTCCCAACGTTCTTTAAACCGCTTGATTTGACTAAATTTAGCTAGTAATTTTTGATCGATTGTGGTGAAATCTGCATGGTGATCTATATCGTATTCTGTAATATCAAAAGGTGGAAAAATAAATTCTGCTTTCATTTGATGATTTAGTTCTTGAGTTGACATAAACATTGGGAATTATATTAACTATTACAAAATTTTATAATTAATAACAATCAAATTAAATGTGATGAATGACTAAATCTTTTTCTCAGAAAGATTTTTAACGCTTTAGTTTCCTTATGTTCTTAAAATTTTCTGATACTTTGAAAGCTAGAGATGAATTCGTAATTCAGTATAGGTAGAGGAGAATGTAAACTCCACTATAGTCTGATGTTTACATTCTCCTAATATCGAGTTTGCAATTAATGCTGACTCAATTCAAAAGATGTGTTAATGATGTTGAAATTTATCGTGAGAATCTCTATTATTCTCACTTATTCGTCAGCTTTTATTTTGCTGCTATCAACAAAATTAACCTATGATAAAGACCCTGCCTCTCTTTCTAGTTGCTACATAGCCACCAGCAACTTGCTCTAATGCCTCATCGCTTAGTTCTTCTTCCACACCTGGTACTGGTGGAATCACTAGATAGATGTTGTTATTATCTTCTTCAAACACATGAATCTGCAAATTATCAGGCATAGTTGTTCCCAATTCTTTGGCTATAGCTGCTTTGGGATTAGATAATAACTCTTGTCTAAATGCAGCATCCTGCCAAGTTTTTGCAGCGATTTGTGCGTTAAACTCATGACGTGAAAATTCTTGTCCTGACATGAAATTACTCCTGAATTGAGGTTAAATTTACAAAAAGTGTATGTATGATTTACTCCCATAGGTTCTGCCAATCCTTGGTAATTTATAGATCATCCTTAAGAATCGTCAGATATATGGGGTGAGTATCGACTTAAATCACATAAACTTAACTCATCAACTATTAACAATGCTTATTTATCTAGTTTTTGCTTAGGTTTATGCTAGCAAGTTTATTTGATTATGCTGTTAATCGCTCATCCCTTAGCAATAACTAATTTGACACATTCTTGTTGATGAATTTTTTATTTGGTCTAAGTTGATAATTAAATAATATAGTAATTTCCTAATGGGAATAATGCACAATCATTTGATCTGAATACACATTTTGTAGATAAAGTTTTGATTTATAAAAATAAAAAATACCTAATTTCTTATAGTAATTAGGTATGATGATTTGAGGTAATTCTAATTAATCATCATTTCTGATGGCGTATAGTGTAGTTTAAGTCCTCGCTAATTGGTGTGTTACTTAAACTACAGGGATTTAAATTTTCACTTTTAACAGTTAAATTTGTAGTAATTAAATTTAATGAATGTGTTATTTACAGACAAGACTGCGACCAAATGCTAAATACCCTTTAGCTTCTAAGTATCCGTCTGGATGATAATTTATCTTTATATGATTTAAATTTCTAAAATAAATGCTATGCCATCTTGAACCAAGAAATTGAGATACTTTAATCAAATTATCAGGCCATAACTCTGGATAATTCTGTGCGTGACAATATCCAGACCAATTGAGAACAGCATCATATTTTTCTGGGGTACATAATTCATGTTCTACTAAACAATTTAAAAGTAATTGCCATTTTGGTTCACATCTTGTACTTTTATTATTTAATAGGCACTCTAAACCTAGCTGCGGAAAAATACTAGTTCCTATATCGATATTGAGGATTATTGTATCTACAATTTGAGTTAGTGACTGAATTATTTCTTTGAGAGGTTCAATTGAATATTTCCAACCAATTTGAGCAAGGTAATCTTCAAGATATTCAGGAGAAATCCCACTAATATTGACTCTAACAGCATCTAAATGGCGAGAAAACATAACTCCTACATAAAGTATTTGAGAGCCTTGTGGTAAGGAATTTACACAAATACCTAGATTATTTTCAATTATTGGTGAAACATGATCATCAAATAATATGTGCAAGGCCGTTTTCACAGTTTGTAGTTGCTCATTAGCACTTTGAGATATCTGGATACTATATTTTTCTGAATTTAGTTCTTTGAATCCTAAAAACAAGCTAGGAATTGGTAAATTTTGGGGATCTTTATCAAGATCAAATTCCAGCCAAATATTGTCTATATTGTTAGATAGTAGGGAGTTTGTTCCACAACAGGCAGAACAAAAATTTTGAATACGTCTCCAGATAGGATTTGAAGAAAATACTTCTGGTAAGTTCACTAGAAAATCTAGTTTTTCAAAGCTCTGATGACTTGAACCTAAATTTGTAGCAAGGACTGAGAAATCTACCCTGGAGTTATTCGCACCTAGACGGCACTCAAATAACCCCTCGGATGAAAGTGGAAAAATCCTTGTTATTGCTTGAATATGAGATAAAGCTTCGGGAGAAACTAACTTAGGTGAAAGGTGGGGTACAACAACCTGAAGATAATTTTCTAATGTACAGCTATTCATGGTAATTTTGATTGATAATTAAGACAATTTGTCAAGGCTATGTTGATTTAAGACAATAGCGGCTATTATTAATAATTATGTAAATTTTTGAGACAAAAATTTCATGTGATAATATTTGCTTATTTGATGGTTGTAGCTTGTTTCATCTCCTATTTCTTTGTATAATTTAGCTAATAGTTTCATTGCTAGTTCATCAGTAGGTACAATTTCTCCAGCTAATATCAAATTTTCTTCCGCTATCTGATACTGACCCTGCTCTAGATAAATTTTCCCAAGCATTTTATGTGCTTCAGCCTTGCTCGATTCATCAGCCAAAGCCTGCTCAAAAAAGCTAATTGCTTTCGTGTAATCCTTATTTTTCATAAAGATACAACCTATATTCAAACTTAAATCAGGATAATTGCCTGGTTTGATTTCTTGGCAATATCTATAATGTTTAAGACTCTCTTCTTTTTCAGACTTTAGACTATATAAAATTCCTAGAGTATAGTGACTTAATATTTTTTCTTCAATGTCTATTTCAGCTAGCATTAATTTATTTTCTAAAAAGCTTAGTGTATTTTTATCATATTCTAAGTCACGGCTTAGAATTGCATTAGCTGAATGTAGTACACTAGGGCAATAGCTAGGGCAAAGTTTTCCTGCGATTAGTTCGTAATTAACAGACTTTTGAGGCTCAGTTTCACAAAGGCTTAATAAGTAATAAGTAGCGGCACAATTTGGCATGATTTGTATTTCTTCAAGACAGCCTGCTTTAGCGGCTTCTATGTTGTTATTTCGTGCTTGTAGATCAAGAGCATATAAACGGCGATAGTGTTCTATTTCACGCAGGTCATTTTGCCAAAGAGCTGCTAAATAATCAGCCAAAAAATAGTAACGTAGTGGCATATAACCACTACTCACAGAACGAGTCAAAGTGACAGTATCATAATTAATAGGTAAAGATTTTAAACAGGCAAAAACATTTTCTGGATCTACCAAAGGATATTGCTCAGGCAAGCCAATAAAGTAGTCAATATCAATATCAATAAAAGTGTTTTCGGGAAGGTTTAATTTCTTTAAATCTTCATAACCACATACCGTTATTTTTAATCCAAATACTGTCGCCGTAGCTATATCTTCTGTAATGGTAATATTTGTTATATCGTTAACAGTAAATGCATTATGCTGTTGTAAAAACCCCCGTAATTTACGCATATATTTTATAGAATTTGGTAGTTTATTTTTGGGAGTTAGAGTTACCCAAATGAGATTTTCAATTATTCCCAAGCGATGAGCCGCAAAAAGGAAATTTTCGATACCATAACTATATTTATCATCAGGAAATATATGACTAGGTCTTTCTAGTTGAGCTAATTCTGCTGAAGTTTGGCATTTTTTCAATGCTGTTATATGATTTTCACTAATATATTGAAAATCTAGATGTTCATCTAAATAAATTAGAGTAACATTTTTCCAGCCTAATTGATGCCAAACATGAAGTTGAGAAGAGTGTTCTTCTGTGATGATGCTCTTGACACTGTTTTTGATTGTATTCATAAATATTTCTTCCTTTGGTTTTAGATGAGGGTATAGCATTAAAATCGCATTTTTAGAGTTAGCTTCAAAATCTGAAAAACCAGCCACAGCCAGCAATAAAGGCTTTGTTTATGTTTTATTTAGCTAATTTATGCCAAGATTAATGAAAATTATCAGCTATGACTTAACTTATAAAGATTTCAAGATGCTATCTACACACTAGTTGTTATCAATTGTTGGTTATTGATATTTTTTGGATACATTCTAATAAAAGAATTACCTAGTTTCATGATTTTTGATTGATTTTCCCCAATAAATTGATTGGGTTGAGATTGTTTCGACCATTTTTCCACTTCTTTATTCAACACTTTTTTGAAAACTTCCTCATAAGGAAACTTTAAAGCTAAAGGAGAAATATTCAGTGATTTAATATCGGGACGTATAGCACCGTGAGTGCTGGCTATATATATTTTTTCAAATGCACGTACATATCCGCCAATACCAGGATAATCCCAGGTTTTATCAGATTTTAACAATGCATATAAGCTGGAAGCGGTGATGACATTAAACACGTTAGCTAAAGGACTAGATCCTGTTCGGCACTGAATAGGATCTTCCGTAAAGTCAAAATACCATGTTTGAGAACCATCTGGAAATATTACTTCTAGTTGGTATCTGACTTCCCAATGGAAATATTGGGCAAATAAATCTTGTTTATGTTCCATGATGAACTTAGGTAAGTTAACACAAACCTCTTCTTCGATTGTCCTTTTCACTTCATGAATATCATAGTTATTTGGGTTACTGTCAATCATTTCGCCATTTACTGTCACAGGCGAGAAAGATAAAATATTTCTATCATCTTTAACTGTTTTGACAAATTGCGATTGAGCAGGTAGATAGGTAGATGTGCCATTTTCAATTTCACAAATATCTCCTGGCTGAAGAGCAAAAATATTTTCTGTTGCTGGGCAAACTTTTTTGATGTCTTGACAAAACTGCTCTTGAGTAACTGGGAAGACAACTTTATTTAACCAAGCTGAACCATCTATAAACTTGAAGCCATTCGCACCAGGAGAAATAGCTCTTGGTTGAGTCAAGCCCATCAATTGCAGAATATAGCTATAACCAGAAAATGGGAATGCACAGCTTTGATTATATTGATACTCAGTTTCTAACATTGGTTGCCAGCATGCCAACAAAAAGTCTATTGTTGGGTATTGAGATTTGACAAAATTAATTGTATTTGCATTTACTAATGAGTCTACTTGATTCCAGAAAACTCCCGATGGGTCAGCAAATACCATCCCATATTCAGGTACGCGATTTTCTGAACGGGTAGCCAGGAGCGTAGTAGAACCAATCTTGACTTCACTAAAGTCACTTAAAGTATAGATGTGGGAATATCCTAATTGACGCAGACAATTTTCTATTAACTGATCTTTGGGAATAAAAACATCAACATTTTTAGGCAGATAAGCAAGAGAACGAATATCAAAGTGATCTAAATGTCTATGGGAAATTACTAGTACATCATACTCAGGAATTTGGTCGTAAATAACTTCTCGCTCAGGGCATATACTTGTTGTCACTTCACAAAATTTATCCCAAAGCACTGGGTCCATCATTACTTTGCAATCTTGTGTTTCTACAAATATGGAAGCATGACCAATCATTTGAATTTTCATTTTGCACCTCTATGTTTATGGTCATTACAAGCTATGACTTAGCTTAAAAATATTTCAAGATGCTATCTACACACTAGTTGTTATCAATTGTTGGTTATTGATATTTTTTGGATACATTCTAATAAAAGAATTACCTAGTTTCATGATTTTTGATTGATTTTCTCCAATAACTTGATTGTGTTGAGATTGTTTTGACCATTTTTCCACTTCTTTATCCAACACTTTTTTGAAAACTTCCTCATAAGGAAACTTTAAAGCTAAAGGAGAAATATTCAGTGATTTAATATCGGGACGTATAGCACCGTGAGTGCTGGCTATATATATTTTTTCAAATGCACGTAAATATCCGCTAGCAGCAGGATAATCCCAGGTTTTATAAGATTTTAAAACTGCATATAAGCTGGAGGCTGTGATGAAATTAAACACGTTAGCTAAAGCACTAGATCCTGTTCTGCACTGAATAGGATCTTCCGTAAAGTCAAAATACCATGTTTGAGAACCATCTGGAAATATTACTTCTAGTTGGTATCTGACTTCCCAATGGAAATATTGGGCAAATAAATCTTGTTTATGTTCCATGAAGAACTTAGGTAAGTTAACACAAACCTCTTCTTCAATTATTTTTTTCATTTCATGAATATCATAGTTGTTTGGGTTACTGTCAATCATTTCGCCATTTACTGTCACAGGCGAAAAAGATAAAATATCTCTATCATCTTTAACTGTTTTGACAAATTGTGATTGAGCAGGTAGATAGGTAGATGTGCCATTTTCAATTTCACAAATATCTCCTGGCTGAAGAGCAAAGATATTTTCTGTTGCTGGGCAAACTTTTTTTATGTCTTGACAAAATTGCTCTTGAGTGACTGGGAAGACAACTTTATTTAACCAAGCTGAACCATCTATAAACTTGAAGCCATTCGCACCAGGAGAAATAGCTCTTGGTTGAGTCAAGCCCATCAATTGGAGAGTATTACTATAACCAGAAAATGGGAATGAAAAGCTTTGATTATATTGATACTCAGTTTCTAACATTGGTTGCCAGCTTGCCAACAAAAAGTCTATTGTTGGGTATTGAGATTTGACAAAATTAATTGTATTTGCATTTACTAATGAGTCTACTTGATTCCAAAAAACTCCCGATGGGTCGGCAAATAATATCCCATATTCAGGTACGCGATTTTCTGAACGTGTAGCTAGGAGGTTAGTAGAACCAATCTTGACTTCACTAAAGTCACTTAAAGTATAGATGTGAGAATATCCTAATTGACGCAGACAATTTTCTACTAACTTATCTTTGGGAATAAAAACATCAATATTTTTAGGCAGATAAGCAAGAGAACGAATATCAAAGTGATCTAAATGTCTATGGGAAATTACTAGTACATCATACTCAGGAATTTGGTCGTAAATAACTTCTCGCTCAGGGCATATACTTGTTGTCACTTCACAAAATTTATCCCAAAGCACTGGGTCCATCATTACTTTGCAATCTTGTGTTTCTACAAATATGGAAGCATGACCAATCATTTGAATTTTCATTTTGCACCTCTATGTTTATTATTTATTAATTGTGTTTTTGAGCAAAACTTGTATCTGTCAGTGAATTAGCTTATTACTAAGCCATTTGGCGAGCCATTAATTGAGCAAATAGTCCTTCAATTGAAGCGAGTTCCTGAAAACTGCCTTGCTGTACAATTCGTCCTGCTTGGAGTACATAGATGCGATGAGCATTGCGAATTGTGCTGAGTCGGTGAGCAATAACTATTCTCGTCACCTGCATTTTGTCTAAGCTTTCACTCACAATTGCTTGGGTTCGGTTATCGAGTGCGCTAGTGGCTTCATCAAATAGCAGAATGCGAGGTTTTAATACTAAAGCGCGGGCTATGAGTAAGCGTTGGCGTTGTCCTCCAGAAAGATTACCACCGCCTTCACTTACTACGGTGTGCATTTCCATTGGCATAGCGGCTACATCGTCAGCGAAGCCAGACATCTTCGCAGCTTCCCAAGCTTCATCAAAGGTGATATTTGCACCACCGGCGATATTTTCAAAAATAGATCCTGCATTCAAACGGCCGTTTTGTAAGACAACACCTAATTGTCGGCGGACTGCTTCGACATCCAAGCCAGATAAGTCTTGTCCATCGTAGTAAATACCTCCACTTTCTGGAGTTTCAAACCCAAGCAATAATCGGAAGATTGTTGATTTACCACTTCCAGAACCTCCAACGAGGGCAATAAATTCTCCTGATTGTGCAGAGATACTTACATCATCTAAGATTAATGGCCCATCTGGACGATAACGAAACATTACATGGTCTACAACAATTTTGCCTACTAATTTTCCTGGGTCAGCTTTGCTTAAATCTACTTCGGGGACAGCTTGCAAAATGGGTTGAGTACGTTGCCAATGGGGAGTAATTTGGACAATTTCAGTGACTACATTACTGAGATTGGTAGTACCGTTCACAAATTGATCAAAAGCCGTGTTGAAGGCTAAGAAAGTGCCTATGGTAATAGCCATAGTGCCGGAAGTCTGCGCCGTTTTAAATTGGTTGATGGTTAACCAAAACAGGACTCCAGATGTAAATATGGGCATGACTGTATTAAAAAGAACTACAGCATCTTCTAACTGTTGTGTACTGAGAGTTAGCTTGAGTTGACGAGTGTAGTGTTTACTCCAAGAAGCAAAGGCGCGTTCTTCGGCTCCTGCAATATGTAGTTTAGAAATGCCATTAATGATTTGTACTGTTTGTCCAAAAATATTGCCCTGTAATTCTAGTAAAGGATGCACTTTACCAACGAGGAGGATACCAGAAAGGATGGTGACTGCGCTGGTAATGACGGCAACCGCAACCGCAAGTAAGGCTAACTGAAAGTTATAGTTAAATAATTGCCCTAAATAAAATAATGCAAAGAAACTGGTAATTAGTTTGATAATTGTATTAGCACTGAGTTGACGACTGATTTCACCAACAGATGAGGCTCTTGAATGTAGATCCCCTGTTGTATATTTGCGGAAAAAAGATACTGGTAAGTTCATCAGTCGATCCCATACAGCCACCTCTGTAGCGGTGGCGGCGGTGGTTTCAATGCGTAAAAGTGCAAAATTCTGAGTTATTTGAAATAAGACTGTGCCTAATGTTGCAACCAGTAGCCCCATTCCGACTTGGAGTAACAAACCGCGATCGCTATCGGGAATGGCATTATCCATAATAATAGCAGTGGCTTGGGGTGTGAGCATCCCTAACAGCGTCACAGCCACCCCTGTGAGTACGGTCAGGAAAACATCAAGCTTCCGTCCTTTCAGGGCAAACAAAATCACATTGTAGGTGTTGAGTACCTGATCGGGGAAAGAACGATAAAACATATAGGCGACAGGCGCAAGTGTCATCGCTATAGGTTCATCTACCTTGGTACGGGTATGGTTAACCGGATCAAATAATTCATAGCTAGTAGTAGAGACTGGTAATAAAGCTACTGGGCGATTATCTACCTCTGTATAGGCGACTAACGCCCCACAGTCCTTTTCCCACCAGTTGTCTCTTAATAAAACTCGGCGCATCCGAATCCGAGAAGCGCGGACAATAGCTTCTAAAGGTTCTTTGACTCGTTTGAGATTCTCGGAACGGGCGGGAGGCGAAATTTTTACACCGATCGCTTTCCCAACAGCCCCAGCCGCCACTAACAAGGGTGTACCTTCTAAGAAAAAGTCGCCATCTTGAGGATTGATAGTTGATGCTAACTCTCCTAATGCTTGAGAAGTTACTTGACGATTTAGACGCTGGCGATCGCGCAATCGCATCATTTCTGCTTCTGCTTCTTGTCGGTCAAAAAACTCCACACATTGCAGTAATTGAATGTGCATTGCTGACAAAGCAGCTAAGAGTTGGTCAGCATTCAAAAATTCATGGGTTTTCAGCGTGGTGAGTTGAACTTCCTCCACGGCTTCTAACCACATTTTGTCAGTCAGGGGAAAATAACCCATTGCAGGTGTCAGCGTGACTTCTGACAAACCTAATAAGCGAATAGTCCCTTGCTGAATCTTTACCCAACAGATAGCCCCGGCTTCCCCTTGGAAAGTTTGACCATCCAACAAAGAAAACCGCGTTTCTCCCTGAGATACCACCTCAATGACTGGGAGAGTTACCCCAGATAACACGCTACTAAGTTCCCACAGCCAAGATTCTACCCAGTCAAATGCTCTAGTATCGCCATGAGCAACTAATTCGGGAAAACCTTCTGGATGTAGTTGCAGTAATTCCACCTCTCCAATCGGTACAGCTAAAATTTGCTGTTGACCGTTCATGGCTTTAGTACCGAATAAGGCTTGTCCCTGAGAGAGACTAAATAAATAACGGCGAGTTCCTGCGATCACACCATCTTGAAGTGCGATCGCAAATAAGGCCATAGAGCCAGATTGAATTACCCAAACTCTAGCAGGATCATCTAATAGTATGGGTTCATTACCTTGCAATATATAGGTTTGACCATGTACGGCAAATTGATCGACTCTTTTTTGCTGCATCTTTATTCCTCCTCCAAGGCTTCCCCTTCTGTGCGGATTAACCGTGAGTACACACCTTCGGTTTGCCACAATTGCTGATGAGTACCTCGTTGCACTACCTTGCCTCGTTCTAGGACGATAATTTCATCGCAGTCTCGAATCGTACTTAATCGGTGTGCCACAATAATGCAGGTGCATCCCCGTCGCCGCAGATTTTCGTCAATAATCCGTTCTGTCTCTGCATCTAAGGCACTGGTGGCTTCATCCATAATCAGGATTGAGGGATTATTCACCAAAGCACGGGCAATTTCTAGGCGTTGGCGTTGACCACCGCTTAAATTCGCCGCACCTTCCATCAGTTCGGCATCGTATCCACCATTGAGAGCCAAAATCACATCATCAATGGCAGCATCTTGACAAGCTCGTTTTAAGTTTTTATCGGATATAGTATTGTCCCAAAGCGTTAAATTATCCCTAACTGTTCCACCAAATAACAAAATATCCTGTTCTACCATCGCCACAGAATTAGTTAATAATTGGTGGGGAATTTCTTCTGTTAATTGTTCGTCAAACAGAATTTCTCCCGCCCAAGGTTGGTAAAGTCCACTGACGAGTTTGGCAATGGTAGACTTACCCGAACCACTACCACCAACTAAAGCCACTCTTTGTCCTGGTTGGAGAGAAAGATTAAAATTTTCGATTAAAGGCGGTTCTAGGCGACTATAGCCAAAGGTGAGGTTGCGTAATTCTACATATCCTTGCAATCTGGGTGAGGCTGAAAAATAAGATGATGGTTCGATAACTTGAGAAGAGGCTGGGGGCTGGGGGCTGGGGGCTGGGGGAAATAAAGAGAGAAACCTAAGTAAGTTCCACTTTGGTAACACCCTTTGTGGGTGAAAGCTCCCTTGCTCCCTTGCTCCCTGCTCCCCTGCTTCTTCATGAGCTAAGTTTCTTTGGGCGATCGCTTTATCAGTCGGGTTATCTAAAACATCATCTAAACGAACCAAATTGCCTTCTAATTCTTGTAAGGTGCTACCAAAATTCAATAGGCTGGCGACTGGTGCTTGAAAACTCCCTACTAAGCCTTGAAAAGCTACCAGCATCCCAATACTGAGATGTCCATCCATGACTCGCAAACCACCAATTACTAACAATAACAAGCTAGAAATAGCCTCTAAAAGCGTAGGTAGAATGGAAAATAATTGGTTGGTGACATCCATTTGTTGTTGGCTATTGATGGCCTTGGTGTAATAGCCTGACCAGCGAGAAAAGAAATCAGATTCTAAGCCTGATGCTTTCAGGGTTTCGATGCCTTGGAGAGCCGCAATTGAAACCCCTTCAGCCTTGCCAAAATCTAGCATTAATTTTTGATTGAGGTCTACCCGTTGACGAGAGACTAAGCGCAGAGTGAAAATGTTGGCGATCGCTAAACTGATGACAATCAAAGTTAATAGCCAATCATATTGCAACATAATCAAGGCATAGAAAACCACCATCACAGCATCAATAATTGTGGTGGTCAACTGTCCCGAAAGCACATTAGCCACTTGGTCATTAAGACTCATCCGACTGGTAATTTCTCCGGCAAAACGTTGGGCATAAAACCCTACTGGTAGGCGTAACAAATGCCAGAGAAACCGGCTAGACATTCCCACGGACAATTTAATTTTTAAACGGCGTAAATATTGCAGGCGCAGTAATGTGAGAAAGCCTTGCAGAACAGCAGCCACAGCCATTCCCAAAAGCAAGGGATTAAGCCAATCTAATCTTTGTTCTACAAGAATTTCATCGACAAATATTTGGCTAAATACGGGTACAGCCATCCCCACTAAAGTTAAGAAAAATCCTGCCATTAAGCAGTAAAGTAAGGCACTGGTTGAACTCTGTAGCCTCTCCCACAAAGACCCAATCATACTAGGTTTACGTCCACCCTTTTGGAACTCACTTCCTGGTTCCATCACCAAGACTACACCCGTATAACCTTCGTCAAATTCTTGCAAAGATACAGTACGGGGGCCTGTAGCGGGGTCATTCAGATACACTCTCTGGTTGCGAAATCCTTCTACTACCAAAAAGTGATTAAAGTCCCAAAAGATAATATAAGGGGGATTTAAGTCTAGGAGTTTATCTAGTTCCTTTCGTAGACCCTTAGCCTCCAGACCATAATTTCTAGCAGCTTTCAACACATTTGATGCTTTACTACCATCGCGGGAAACACCACACTCTCGTCGCAATTCTGGCAACGGCACAATCCGACCAAAGTAACCTAAGATAATTCCTAAAGCCGCAGCACCACATTCAACTGCTTCCATTTGCAAAAGAGTTGGTGTTTTTACCCGCTTGCTTCTTTGAGGCAGTAGTTTTTGTAGATACCGCCAAAAATTCGTAGGTAGACCTATAGTTGGGTTAGTAGATGCCACTGAACGACCTCAAAATAGGTAATACAAACGTAATGGGAGCGCGTTCTTCGACCTGAACCCGCACAATGGTAGTAGTTCCAGAAGAAATCTTCATCTGTGGCCCTTTAGATGAAGACCATTTGTAACCACTGAAGGTTTGAGCATCATTTTGTATCTCAGAAAATACTTGGATGAATCCTTCGTTTTTTTGTGATACTAAACCTTCAACAACTTCGGAATTACCTATTTCATTAATTGCCGCTTCTTTGGTAGTGGGGAAATTGGAAATATTAATCACCTTCCCGACAATACCGCCAAATCTTTCTCGCTTCACCGTTTCAGGAGTGATTTGAATTGGCATTCCTGATTGAATTTTCTTGCCCTCTGCCACTGAAAAATAAGCTAAACTTACTAACTTGCTATCAGGGTTTTCCACTTCTATATTTGCTAAACGAGTACCAGCATTAATTACTTGTCCCTGCACCACTGTAGTTTCTAAAACTCGCCCATTATATTGGCTAATAATTTTGCTATTATCACCTACTTGTAGTTGCAGTTTAGCTATCTCTCGTTTAACTTCTTGAATTTCTTTTTTGCGATTATTAGTATTTTCTAGGTCTTGTTGTGCTTGAGAAGCTTGTTCACTATCTAGTTTCTTTAATTGGGCTTGTAAATCGGAAATAGTTGATATATTTTCACCATATTCTTTTTGTTTTTGAGTTTCTGTGACATCGAGTGCTTTTAATTGGGTTTCGATGTCAGAAATATTTTGCAAATTCTCTAGATATTCCTGTTCTGCTTGCAAAGCTTCATCGGCTGAAAATACGCCTTCTTGTTGAAATAACTTTTGGCGGATTTCCATTCTGCGCCGGAAAACTGGACTCAAGGCTTGGAAGCGTTGGAGGTTTTGTTTTAAACTTTTGCGCTGCTGTTCAAGAGAGGTATTATCTCTAGTTTTGAGAACAGGTGTAAGGGTTTGAAGTTCCTGAATGCGTTGTTGAAGATACTGACGTTGTTGTTGAATTGACTGTGCGTCCTGTGCTAAACGTTGTTTAAATATGGAGTTAGCTGCTTGGTCTTGTGATTCTAGTTGTGCTAGTTTAGCTTTCTGTTGTTCGAGTTGCTGACGTAGATCAGATTGGTCAATGATTGCTAATACCTGTCCTTTTTTAATCGAGTCACCAACTTTGAAGTTGACATTTGTTAATTGTCCTGAATTTTTCGATTGTAGAGGTACTACTTTACGCGGATAAATTAATACTCCTCGCCCTTCAATTGTGATCGGAATACGTCCATAAATACTCCAAACAATAGCTACTCCCACCAAAGAGCTTAAAGCTATCAGAGGTAGCCAACTTTTAGGGCTGACTACTTGCATAAGTTGGTCTAATCTTTCAGGAGAAGATAGACGCTCTACAGATTCTTGGCGAAATATGCGACGCTTCTGCTCTAACATTGGTATTTTTGTTAATCGAGAGATTTGGAACTAAAAATTATGATGTATTTTTTTAATGAAAAGACAGAATTTAGTTGGTATAGACCCAAGAATATAAAAAAGTCTTGCCTGAGCAAATGCACAATATTTAGATAGAACTCGCCATTTTTGTGAAGTCTTAGGAAAACAGATGTTACTGAATCAGAAAATGAAATTTGATGTGCTGAAACTTCAAACTCTTTATCCTCTCTGCGTCTCTGCGCCTCTGCGTGATACAAATCATGCCGCATTTATGCAATACCGCACAACAAATGGGTAACAGAAAAAACTCAGTTACCCATATTGCAATGACTTTTTTTGAGTCGTTCAATCAAATAAGCTACTGAATTCAGCAATATCTAACATTTTTTTAGTTTTCAGTAATAATCTTGCAAATACTTCGGTATTTTGCCAAGCAGAACGAGGTAACAAGGGAGACTCTACTAGGGTTTCTGTTGGTGAAACTATGGGAGTTAATAAGTTAACTGGATTTGACTCTGTAGTATTCATCTGAATGAAGCAAAACGCTGTGGGTATACTTGCCAACTATCTGACCACTGAATCGACTCAGGGGTAAAATGTAGAGGATCATTCTCTGGCCAAGGTGCATCTAGAGGCTCTTCAATCAAAGCAAATTCACCGTTATCAAAGGGTATTCCTGCGGCTTTGACTTTTAAATAAAATCTTTCCCGTAGCCCACGCTTGGCCATTTCCAAGGCGCGATGGTGACAGTAAGGATTATTACCGCGTTTATCGAAGAAAACGTGTGCTGTCCAATTACAGCCACCCCGACAGAGTTCTGCATACTGACAACTTTTGCAGAAACCCCACAGATGAGCTGTACCTTGGGGAGTGTCTGCGCCTAGATTAAAGCGTAACTGTTCTGATGTGGCAATGATTTCTTTGAGGGAGCGATCGCGGATATTCCCACCAGTATAAGCTGCTGTGGGTAATGAGGGACAGCCTTTGATTGCCCCGTCAGCTTCTAACCCAATGGAATTTAACCCAGCACTACAACCTTGCCAAAATGAATATGATGGATCTTCGTCAAAGTCAGCACGCAGAAGCCGTTCATAAGGGCCATAATAACCAATGTTATTTCCCGTTGCTAGTTGGACTTTACCTTCACGACGGGCGCGTTGAGCAACCCTAGCCAACATCGGATAAAGTGCTAACAACTCATAAGGTTGCAGTAATATCTCTGCGTTGTCTGCCGCATTACCCATCGGTACAGTCAACTGAATTTGCCAAGATATCGCCCCTAAATCCCGGATATGCTCATAAATCAGTGGAAATTCTGGGGCAGAAAGGCGGTTAATTTGGGTGTTACAACCAAAGGGAATACCCTCTTCTTTTAAAAAACCCATTGTGCGTGCGCCTGACTCCCAAGAGCCTTGGCGACCACGCAGACGGTCATGGGTGGCTTGTAAACCATCGGTAGAGACGGAAACAAAAGCAATATCGGCCGCTTTCATTTTTTTGACCATCTCACGGGAAATACCATAGCCCCCAGTAGTCATAGTGCAGAGCATACCAGCTTGGTTAATAGCGGCGGCAATTTCCAACCAATCAGCACGCATAAAGGCTTCTCCGCCAATCAGCGTCACCTCTTTGATTCCTACTTCTGCTAATTGTCGCACCAAGTCCAGAGCTTCTGCTGTTGAAAGTTCTTTTACGCGCTCTTCTCCTGCTCTTGAACCACAATGACTACAAGCAAGATTACATTTAAGAGTAATTTCCCATACAGCGTAAGTAATACGCCGATATTCTTCATATTCTTCGTGTAAATCTGGCATTGTTCTCCTGAAATATCAATGCAAAATTAGGATTTTCCAGCCTATTTTCTAGCAGGACTTAAACATTTACTTTTTATTTAAGTCCCACTAATTTCACATTTAAATCTATTTACGAGGTCTCCAAAATTTTTTGGGTGGTAAACTAGCACCGTAATGAAGGACAAGGCTATTACTACGTCCACCACTAACTTGTAATAGCTCTTCTTCATTCAATTCAATATCTTCTGTTCGAGAATTTTGAGCTAAGACTGTATTAAATTCTTCTGCACTAAAATCATAACCAGCAGCTAGAATAATTTCATAACGCTCTTCAGGACTAGCTGCATTCTCTACTTGTTCAAGAAAAGCATCATCTGTTTTCATTCTTGAGTAAAAAGCTTGCGCGTTTTCAATAGACATAATTATCTCCTTATGGAATCGTTTGAAAGGTCTTTTAATGCCATGATATTGGTGCGTTACGCCTAGATATCTTTGCTCACAAGCTTGAATCTTTACACAGCCGTAACACACCCTACTGGCGTGGCAAGGCTAAAGTAGTGCATTAGATTTGGATAAAAACGCAGATAAACGCTGATGAACACAGATAAAATCTATTTTTTAATGCAACATTTAAGGCTTGCCACGCCACTACTGGTTATTTACGTGGTCTCCAATAATTTCTGGGTGGTATACCAACGCCATAAAGAGGGCGAACAAGACCTGGACTTGCAAAACGAATTCCGCCACTAACTTGTAACAGTTCTGCTTCACTCAATTCACCAGCTTCTGGTTGAGCATTTTGAGCTAAGACTGTGTTAAATTCTTCTGCACTAAAATCATAACCAGCAGACTGAATAATTTCCAGACGATTTTCAGGACTAGCTGCATTTTCTACTTGATCAAGAAAAGCATCATCTGTTTTCATTCTTGAGTAAAAAGCTTGAGCATCTTGAATAGACATAATAATCTCCTTCTAGACTTGTGTTAGAGGTTTTCGATGCTAACAATAAATTTGTTTAGGACAATATTTATTGCTGGCTTATGTAATTATTTAAATGCTAATAAAGACGTAAAACAATATGTAATTGTTATTTCTCACTAGCTTATTTTTATATTTTATTTGTATGTGATTTCATTTTTTTAATTTATTGGAAGCGAAAATATGAGGTGATAAGATTTAAGAATATACAGATATAAATAGACTATGCTAGGATTTATAACTGTTCAAACCCTAGCAAAATTATTATGTATTGATTAAATTCACCTGGGATTAAATGAATACTGATAACCTAGTAGCTACCACGACTAAACATCCAAGTAGCAGGAGATATTTAAGCTATGCTCATACGCGAAATCATCCAATCAAACCTTTTACTAGCTATAGCCATTTTATCTAAGATGCTAATATTGATTTCATCCTCATATTCAACATTATTGCTGAGTGGAAGACCTGCGCTATAAACTCTCCTGCCGTAGCCGATTCTACTCAAAATTTCCTGTAATCTGTTGGCTGATAAAATAGAAATGACGCGGTAAAAGCGAGAGGAGAATCCTATATCTTGTTGTAATTTTACTGCTAATTGCTGTTTGGGGATTGCCAAAATTAGAGAATCTTCAATTACTTTCACTGTCGCCCAAGGGAGGCGACCATCAATAAACGGTGTTTCTCCTAATATTTCCCCTTTGGATAATTTGGCTATCTCTCGCCCAATGAGTTCTTTACCTTCAATCGCAGAAAAAGCACGTAATAAAGGATTGCGATCATCTTCCGAGACAGACATAGACATTTTTCCCCTCAAAATAATATATAGCGCATCGACAGGACTATTTTCATAAATGAGTGTTTGACCTGCTGCAACTTTTTGGGTGATACCACAAGCCATTAACCAATCAATGTCACTATCGTGTAATTCAGCTAAAACAAATAGTACGTCTTTTAAAGACTTGGCTTGTGTTAATTTGCGCCGACCAAGTTGAGTGATTAGTTTTTGCAGTCTGTCTGCATACATAATAGCGATCGCTCGATAAAAGCGAGCCGCAAAACTAGCATCTTGCTGCAATTTTGCGGCTAATTTTTCTTGAGGAATTGACATCACTAATGATTTTTCTAGAGCCTTAATTGTAGTGATGTTAGAACTTTGGCTTACAAAGGGAACTTCCCCGACTACTTCACCCCTAGATACTCTAAAAATTTCCCAATCTGAGTTGATATCACTATCAATAGCCGCAAAAGCTCGATGCAAAGGATTATTCTCAGATTGCGTAACGTTAACTGTCAATGTACCATCTAATAAGATATACAAAGAATCAACAGTCTTTCCCTGTGAAGTTAATAAACTATCAGGTAATAATTCCTGGCGATCGCTATTGGCAACTATCCAATTAATATCACTATTGCTCAACTCTTTTAGTAAAACTTCTGTCATAATTCAATTATCCTCTTGTGAAAAAAACAATCGGCAATTTTAAAAACTAGACTTTTTGTAACAGTTGTTTAATGAATGAATTAAATCCTGGATCAGCTAACTCTTCTAAAGTCAAACAAAATAATGAACATAACAGTTGTATTTGACATTCAGGCGTTTCTAAATCATTGATATATTCTGCATCAAAACGCTGTAAATTAAAGGCTGCTGCTTGCAACAATGACTGGAGAACTTTGAAAGCACCATCAGAAAGAGGCGGTTGTCCTCGATAGTTTTGCAGTCTACCTCCTTCTCGATATTCAGGAAATGATTCTAAGCCCATAAAATGTAAAAACCAGTCGGCTCGATAATATCCTATGGCAGCTACAATACCTCTATAATCAGCAATTAGTTCATCAAAGGCATTGTTTCGCATGGATTTAAATAAACGATTTGTTAAATAATGAGTACATTCGTGTTCCAAGCGAATTTTTAGAGATATATTTTGCCAAGTAGTTTCCTCTGCACCGATTTCTTGGGCTGTAATGTTGCTGTAAGGACTGTTACTCAAAATAATGAATCTATCTTGATACAGTTCTTTTTGGGGAATTAGGCGTTGAAACTCTAATGTCCAATCATGTTTTGAGCATTGATGAGGATTTTGCTGTTCCCATTTTTGGCGATAGCGGTGAATCCTATCCCAATTGTTAAACCCACCGACAATACAAGCTCCCATTGATGCAGGAATTTCTGTGGGTTCATTACGATGTGTTAAAGCTTGGACTAAAGTAACAAAATCCTCCCGATTTCCCGGTAGTAAAACAGGAATTTTCCCAGCCAAACTAGGATATATTTCTAAGCGCAGTTTTTCTGGTTGAGTCAACACTAAACCAGTCGCCTCTGCAAGATTATCGACAGATGTACCTTTACGGGTGGCATCTCTATATGCTGGAGTTGTGCTGATACCTTCAAGAATGGGGAATTGTAACTGCACTAATCGTTGCTGGAGAACTGCAAATACGCCAAGAGTTTTGGCTGCTGTTGCGTATTCTTCCCAAGTATTGATATGAGCTTCAGATGGTAAAGGAAATGTAAGAGGATGCTTTAATTTAGTTTGACAAAATACATTATGGTTGTATGCTAGTAACTCATCTATTTCTGAGCTACTAGCACCATAGGCAGCCAGTACATCGGCACGAAATTGCGTTTGGTTATTCATATTTAATTAAGCCGCAACATCAGCAATTTGGGCAGCAATTTTCTGCACAGTTTGACTAATAGGATGCTCAGGATACTGCACAGTGAAAATATCTTTACTCCCTAATTCCGCCATATCTTCAGAAAGAGGTAAAATCCCAGCTACGGAAACATTATAGATGCTCTCTACTTGCTGCTGTAAGTCTGGGAAATTCAAACTTGATAATGCTTTATTAATCACAAGTAACATTTTGGGGACGCGCAACTTACGAGCTACATCTACGGTGACAGCAGTACCTTGAAAATCTTGTTGATCTGGACGCAGGACAACGATCAATACATGAGAAATGCCGATAGAAATTAAGGTTTCTTCGTTCAATCCGGGATGGGTATCAATAAAAAGATAGTCTAAATTGAGACTGACGATAAGTTCTTGAAAGCCATCATTGAGTCTGACTACATCATATCCTTCACGGATAATCCTGGAAATTTCACCAGCTTTAATACTAGAAGGAACTAAGTATAAATTACCCTTGATTTGATTGGAAGATTGTTGTCTATTGATGAGAGTATGAGTCACATCATAGGCAGCATCTTTCATCTCACAGCGTCCCCATAAATAGTCATTGAGAGAATATTCAATTTTGTGTTCGTTGAGTCCGAATATGATGTGAACTCCAGGAGATTGGATATCTGTATCGATGATTGCTACCCGTTTTCCCTGGATGGCCATAGTAGCGGCGATATTAGCAATAGTATTTGATTTGCCTGTACCGCCACGGAAGGAATGAATTGATATAATCTTGGACATAATTTACCTTTTTTGTTTGTTTGGGAAGGGAACAGGGAATGAAATTAAAATATGAGTTGTATCGTTTGTTAAGATGGCGATCGCTCTGGGAATGTAAATTTCAACCAGCATTGATCGCTAATTAGCGGTAGCAAGACTTTGCCATTAGATAATTTCCAGTCAAACTGCATTTTTTTGTTACCACTCTCGACTTCTACAAATTTAGGCAAGTGCTGAGATTTATGTTCATCGTTATTTCCATCTGTCCAGACTTTCATTTCTTTTTCTCCCTTGGTGGAAAAGCAAAAGATGGCGTAGCGTAAAGATGAGAGTGAGGGAATATCGATTTTGGTGGCTTGTTGGTGTACTTCACCCTCTGCATATCCTAAAAGTACGTCTGCTATTTTTGGCTTACCACCAGCCGTAATCGTAAAGACTGAATTTCCTTGTGGTTGCTGTTCCTGTCGCAGTTCTACAACTACGCGGGAAGCAAAAGCACCATACAGTTGCATCACAATCGTTGCACCCAGTGATAGTAAGGCGATGCTGAATGCGCTGATTCGTGCCAGGGGATGTTGCCAGATGAATAAGCCGTGAATCAACAAAATACCCAGAAAAATGCTATATATGCTGACATTGAATAGGGGATGATTGAGAATCTTAAAGACTACAGCAGGTATCAGTTCTCCTTTTTTTCTGCTAGAAATCAACAACAAAATCGGGAAAATTCCACCAACAAGAGAGTTACCCAGTACGCCAGCAAAAGCGAGTATATTTGTGAAAGATTGCGTACCAGCGAGAAATAGCCACTCAGTCAAGACAAAAACTAAAATTAATGGACTGATGGATAATAACAAACGACGCTGGTTGAGGAGGTGTAACCAAAAGTGAGTTTTTGGTTTTCTGGCTATAGCTGTTGTGAGGTTGTGTTTCACATCCAAACTAGCTTCGTAGTTGAGGAGCATTGGCGAAGTAATTTGCAGATATACACGATCATGGTTAGCTGATTGGATATCAAACATCAGGCGAATATTTGACTGGTTGAGGTCTGGATATTGAGTAAATAACTCTTTGATGTCCCAATGCTCATTGACTGCAATTTCTACATGATAGATGTGGCCTTGTAACTGGATATCTATTTGAAACTTGGGTTGATTGTCTACAATTCCCAAATAGGTAATACCTATACAAGAAACTTCCGTAGAATTACCAGGAGGCTGGAATTTTAACATTCCTCCTTGGCGGGCTAACATCAAGACGGGAAGAGATGGGGTAGGTATCCATTCTTTGGCTAGGTTAACTAAAAGGCTGGAACTACGTAGCCAAGCCATTCCCAACAACAAGGTCACTAAAATTGCTCCCAAGATAGGAACAATGGAGCCGACTTGAATAGCTAGGGCTTCTAGAGCCGTTCCTGACTGTTGGGCTAACAATTCCGGTGCGATCGCGCCATTGACAACCAGCACCCAAAGGCAAAAAATTACAGTTAGAAATGCCGTTCCCCACACACTACCCCAAATTAACGATGAGGCACTAGGATCACGCGGTAGGACAACTTTGGCACATTCTCCCACATAGACATGACCAAAATACAACATCAAACCCACACCGAAAATTCTTTGTAATATCCAGGGTTGGAAAGGTTGATTATTCAAAAAAGGCAAGTTGACATATAACAGGTTGTCTAAATTGATGTGACGCAATGTCAACAGTGACAGTATCAAAAGTAACCCAATATTAATCGCTGCCAGAAATACCAACAGGGAGACTGTGAAATTTAAGGATTGACGAGATAGGAAGTATGAACCCGCCACAAATAGTAATACAGCCCAAATTTCTGGAGGGATTTGAGTCAGATTGGCCATGGTTGTTGACAAGCCAATATAACAAGCCAAGGCGATGAAAAATACCCGAATCCCAACTGCGAAGGAAAGTATAAATGAACCTGCTGCGCCTAAATAATTGGCGACTAATTGTTTGATGAAGGGATGACCATAACGAAAATCACTGCTACGACCGAAAGCTTCAGCCATACAAGCCATTGTGACAACGTTAATTGCACCGATAATTAACAAAAAGGCCACTGTCGGTAATGGCCCAATATCAACTACAGCAATGGGTAAGGCTAAAAAGGCTTGGGGTAAACCCAAGGCGATGGTGAGTAAAAAAGCCAGCCAGAAGGGTGGCACAGATTCAATTTTTTGTGATACATCTTTCAACCTCCAGCGCAATTCTTCGATAAATGTGGTGTGGGATGCAAAGATGTTTAATAGTGATGTTCTATACAGTCGAGAATAGGCTGTTTGTACGGCTTTTTCATCAAGACCTAAGACGGTGCGAATCTGCGGTATGGCTTGATAGGTAAAATTATACTTCTGTCCCAAGGCTTGGGCGATCGCTGCTTTGAGTCGGGGATTTGCTGGAACTAAAGAAGCCCATTCATGAGCGTAGCGTTCTAGTTGCTGAATAGTCGGGCGGATTGGTGGTGCATTACCTAAAGCAAATGCTTCTAGAAAGGCTAAATCGCGTTCATGGGCAGATTGGGGTGCTAAGGAAAATTCTACACGCGATCGCGCGGCAATTTGGGCTGTTCGGCTCTCAATTAAAAATAAAATTGTGTTGGCTCGTCTAGCAGGTAAACCCGCTAATACCTCTTCACGAGATATCAGTTCATCATCAAAATCAAATGTCATATCTATCACCCCCTGGTAAATATCTGAGATTTTTTATTTGATTGAGCAAAATAGAAGTTTCTCTGTTAATTAGGCAGTTTTTGAGTTATGTTTACAACTGTTCGCTGCTTGAGAGATTGCACCTGATTATGCAGGCGATCGTAGTAACCAATCTCAGTTTCACTAGCCACTAATGTGCCTTGTTTAATCTTGGCAATTTTTTTCTGGATATTTTCAAAATGTTCATTACCAGTAATTTCCTCCACATATCTAGTTCTTTTAGTTTCGTCGATTTCTATTCTTAGTTCTTTTACCTGCATTTTCAAATTCTGATTGCGCGTCCTAACAGTTTCAGCCATATTCATATAGACACGCACTAATTGACCGATATCATCGTGGCTATGAGCAGCTTGCACTAAAATATGATGTGCTTCCTGATTAAAGGTTTCTTTTTCTAGTGCTTGCGCTGCTGCTGTCAGTCCACGAATTGGGCGAGAAATTCGAGAACTTAACCACAAAGCCACAATTGTGGTAATTCCGCCCACAATGAATACACTACTAATATTAAATATTATGAGACGATATAAAGGAGCTTCAAACTGCTGTCTAGATTGACTTATGCCTAATACCCACGGCTCTATTTTCATGGGAGCAAAGCCAACAATCATTTGTTGATTTTCAATTGGGGAGTAATAACTAGTATGACCCGCATCTTTAGCTCTGACTATAGCTTTTAGTTCGGGAATATTCAGGCTATTTATCGACGGAAAAATATTTCCCAGATTAGATAATAATTGTTTAGATTTATCAGGCGAGATAGGAAAAATAGTATTATATAAAATGGATTTATCTGGATGGGAAATGATCATACCTTCCTTATCTATGAGGAAAGCATAGCTCTGATTTGCTGGCTTTAAGGAATTAACTATTGTCCAAATACCTTCTCCTTTAACTTTGAGTACCACAACTCCTAAAATCTTGCCCTTTTCTGATTTGACAGGAGCAGAAAAATATAAGCCTGGTCTTCTAGTTGTTTTTCCTATTAGGATACTAGATATATAGGTTTTTCCCTGGATAGCAGACTTATAGTATTGCCGAAAGGCATAGTTTTGACCGATGAATGTAGAATCTGTAGCAGCAATACATAAACCTTGACGATCTATAATATATGCAGCATCAAAATCTGGATTAGCATGATGAATATTTCTGAGAGTTTTTTGCAATCTGATGCCAAATTTTTTTCGCTTTTCAAGTGTGTCAGCAGATAAAAAATCCACGACATCGAGGTCGCCACTTACTTGAATTACCAGACGTTGAATATCAATGAGCATTTGATCGAGGCGACTGGCAGTATTATTAGCTAATAGCTCCAACTTACGATATTCAGCAGTTTCTACACGCTCTAAGCTCTCTCGTAGATTGTAATATGCTGTGAAGGTCATTGGGATAAAAACTGCGGATATTAAAGCCACAGAAATTTTAGTAGCGATTGTCCAGCCAGGTATGTAAAACAACCGATGAATTACTTTCATTGGAGAGATATAGTAAACTTTGTCAAATAATCATCTACTAATGAAGCTTCAGGATTTTTGATACTCTTAAAGGTTTGTCGTCAAAACTTCAGTTTTTAAGTAAGCAAAGACTCAAGTCCTGACTACGAATTAAATCCTACTAGAGGAATACGGTTTGATTCCTGAATCTAGTTGTGCGGTGCGCGTTCGCAAAGCGCGATAGGCAGGGAATAGGGAGTAGGGAATAGGAGTAGGAAAGAAGATTGATCTGGGTGTATTGTTTTTTTTTAGAAATCAAATATGAGTCCTATAATAAGTAATTTTTGATGAATATTTGCGGGTATTGCATCTTTACTAAAGAATATTGAGTGAGCTATTTTTTAGCATAAAATATGCCGATATTTATCTCAATATCAAATTTTTCTCTAAGACTCACATTTTTGTTGTTTCTCATAGAACTTAAACATTTTTGAGCAATAGACCTCTTGCAAAAGTAATGATTATAGTCCCGCACGGCGGAAATAAACATACCATCAGGAATTGCTAAAATGCTTGTAGGATAACTATTCTTTCTTTTGCCTTGTTGTACTAGCGTCTTTCTTTGCGTCTACCCTGCGGGAACGTCTGGCGGCGAATGCGTGAGGCAAAAAAAGATTTATGCAAACTCTCCTGAGCCAGGGAAATACAGTGAAGACAAGGGTAATTCTTCTCTACTTACCTGCTTTTCACTTTTGTGCTTCAGTGGATAAAACCTGTGCTTGAGCAATATCTGGTAAGTCTATTGATTTTAAAATTTCTACCCAATCAGCTTTTAGAGCATGATCTTGGGAATTAGTCTGGAGTGTTTTTCCTAAATCTGTGATGGCATCGTACCAGATTTTTTTCTCTAAATAGGTGAAATATTTGTGAGATTTGATATTTTTGAACTTGATGTCAAGCTCTTTAGTGAGAGCTATTCTTTCTATCCAGGCATCAACGTAAAAATATTTATCTGCTACATCTTCCTGTCCACAATAAATTTTAAAATACCAGTGATACTTCTGCCCTAATTTTAGAGAATATTGGGTTTCAGGTGGCAGATTAATGCTGATAACTCCTGATACTGAAGGAAGTTTTAAAGATTTTCGATAAATATCTTCTCCAGTTTCATTCTGTAAGATAAATTCTCCATTGCGAATATTACTAGGTAATTCAGGAATATATACCCAAAAGGTAGGATATTCGGAAATAGTTGCAGCTAAAAAAGATGTAGAGCCTTGAAAATCATCTAATGTTTCTTGGCCAGGAACAAGAGCAGTCAGGGGAATATTGAGTGCTGGACAGTCATTGCGACTAGTTCCGCCACGACGACGACCGACGGGCGCACCATTATCTGGTAACTTTGGGGGTGTGGATAGATTTTCCTGATTACTGGCATACAATGTTTGTAATTTCGTCATGGAGGCTTGTAGAGGTAAGGGGGATACCATACAAGCCATACCGAAAACAAGCAAGTATCTCAAACTGAGCAATGGTAGAGGCAATTTTGTTAAAGCCATAATCTCAACTCAAAATTTTTATTAAATAAGTATTAGCGATGTGTGGAATTCAACCAAACAACTATTGCTGGGACAGTAATGATTAAAATTGCGGGTGGAATGATTGGTATCCATCCAGCATTGATAAATGTGAGGTAGCAAATACTAAAAAGTAACAAAAGTGCGATCGCTATTGTTACTCCTAAGTATAAAGGGCGACGAATACACAAAGCTAGTATCCCGGCTAAGAATGACCAGCCGATCATCCATAATGCTTCTAGCCAAGTAGGCCACCACCAGATTAAGGGTCTATTGTCTAAAACAGCACTGAAAATCTGGGCGATCGCTTGAGCCTGAATGAATATTCCTGGTATATTTTTCTGAGAACGAATGGCCGTAGCACTGTAAGGAGTTTTCCACTGATCAACTGTACTAGGGGCAGTTACACCTATAAGCACGACACGATTTTTAAGCGCATTAATTAATTCTGGGGTAACACGATTTTCCAGAATGTCTCTCAGAGATAATTGCTGGGCAATATCTTGAGGAGAACGCAAAGAACGATAATTAAGTAGGATCTGATAACCAGAGGCATCAATATTTTGATAACCACTACTGTGGCTTTTTAATTGTGGGAAAACTACTTGGCCTATCTGTAGTTGTCCATCACTAGTTACATTGGTATTAATTCCTTGATTAGCTAGATAGTGCAGTGCTGTTTGTAAGCTAAAGGCATATTGTGCGGTGCAAGCGGAGTTAGCCGGAGGTGTTAAATATAACAGATGGCGGCGAGCTACTTCGTCATTATCGGCGACGAAATCACTAAAACCTAAACGGGATTCAGGGACTTCTGGTGGTGGTGGAACAGCATTTGGCGCATCATCTTTGGGTGCTGCTACTTTGCAAGGAGCAAAAAAGTTTGTGTCTGTGCGGAGATAATTTGCTAATTGGGGATAGTCAGAACTGACGGGGAAATCACGATAAATATCTAAACCGATGGTTCTGGGTTGATATGGCTCTAATTTTTCGATCAGTTGCAGCAGTGCTTGATCAGATAAAGACCATCGAATCTGCATTCCTAGACTGTTTTGATATTGAATATCTGCTTCATCAATAGTCACAAGCAGTAGGCGTGGATCTGGCTTTTCGATGGGGCGTATTGCCATCAGGCGATCGAAACTGTGTAATTCCCAGGGCTGGAGAATACCAAAATATCTAATACCGATAACGCAAAAAGCGATCGCTACACTTACCGCCATCACTTTACACAGATTGTGCCAAATATTAGTTAAATTATTAACCGCTAAAATTTTACCACCGGACAAGGAGAGATTTTTTTTGCCTGCACTTAATTCACTAATTTGCAGTTCTTGGCTTTGGTTACTGTGGATTTGTTCTAAGACCAACTGCGGGTTGAGAAGACGCTCATCGGGTGCAGGAATCATCAGGTTATCAATGAAATTAGCTAAACCTGAAGAAATTTGGGGTGCTTGCTCTCGCCAAATTATCCGGTTTGTGTGCGGTTCCTTTGGCAAATCGTTAGGGTGTATGCCTGTTAATAAATTAACAAAAGTCCGTCCTAGAGCAAAATAATCTGATTGATAACTAGCTTGACCTTGAATTTGCTCTGGTGCTGTGTATCCCAAGGAATAGACTCTAGTGATATCACCGCCATCCAGCTTTTCTGCATAAGTCATAGTCACTTGTCTGGCTGCCCCAAAGTCAATGAACAGCAATTTACCATCAGGACGAATCATTATATTTGATGGCTTAATATCTCGGTGTAAAACTTTTTCTTGATGCAGTTCCACTAATAATTTAGTTAGTTGCATCAACCAATTAATGGCTAATTCTTCAGATAATCTACCATTTTTATCTATCCAATGGGCTAGATTATCGCCTGGTATTTTCTCCATGACTAAGCAATACAATTGTTCATGTCTATCTTTAGGAGAAAAACAAAAACAAGTATCAATTTGAGGTACGCTTAAATATCTCAAATGTCTGAGAATACTAGCCTCTTGCTCAAACATTTCAATTAATCGTCGCCGATTGCTAGTTAAAACTTTGAGAACTTTAGTTTTACCTAAATTATCTATTTCAAATATTTCTGTATGGTGGTTTTGATTTAATTCTCGTAATGGCTTAATCACCCGATAACGCTCGTTGATGACTAAGGTAGAGCCACAACTCTGGCAAAATTCTTGATCGTCAGGATTTTCCCGATTAAGACACCAGGGATTGATACAGTAGCTCATATTTCAACATTTTATATTTAGTGTGAGTATTAACAGGGAACATTATTATCGATAACTGATGTTACTCAAATCAGATTTGAGTTCTAAAAGCAGATTATTAACATTACTTTTGGCATAGCCAACAAACAAGGGAGTTTTTCCTTGCAAAAGGGAAAGAATTTTGGTGAGGTATGATTCAATTAAACTTTCATCTTTGAATATTTTATATAGTTGGTTTTTAATGGGTTTTAGAACTAAGCGGACTTGCATTTCTTGAATAACTGCATCTTTTTGTTTCTGCTGCACTAAAGATAGGATTCGCAAAACCTCTATTGTTTCAATTTTTTGGTGTCTGCTAAATTCCCGAATCTCTTGACAAACACGCTCACAAATTTGATTAATCACATATTGAGAGACTACAGGTTGCTGGAGTGAAAACAGAACATCTTCTTCCACCACATTTCTTTCAATCAGCGATCGCCGCAAAAGTGATTCTATCGCTTCCATTAATTCTGCCTGGGTTACGGGGGCTACAATATCTCCACGTAATTGCGATAGAGAAATTGGTTGACACTCAATTGCTAACCAGTAGAGGATTTCCTGCTCTAAATCTGATAGGTACTCAAACTGCTCGTCTAAAATATCGTTCAGTTCACCAAAAACTATTGTCTCTTGTTTCAAAAAGGCAGAAACTTTACCCCCAAACAATTCTTGAATAGTATTAGCAACAATTTTCAAAGCTAAAGGATTACCTCTATAAAGCTGAATCAAGTCATCCCAAGTATCTGGATCTAATAACTTTTTCTTTTGAAATATTTCCTTGGCTGATGAGTCTAAACCTTGTAGAGATAAGGAACGCACCGGACAATTTTCTCCTGCCATCAAGGCAATTTCTTTGGGTTTCTCCCGCCCTATCCACATCACAGAACTACGATGATACTCTTGCCCTAATCTTTTTAAGAATTTACCGTAAATTTCAAAACCTTCTCGATAATGTCCAGCTGTATGACTACTTTGCTGAAGATTGGTGGTTGCATCTAAAATGACAAGACAACGATATTGACGGAGAAAATTAATAAATTCGGTAATTTGAGCATCAATATCTTGTGCAATTAGATAACTCTGCTGTGATTCTATAAGTCGGCTGATTTCCGTCAGCAATTGGCTCAGTAATGGATCTTGGCGTAAATCTCGCCAAATAATCAAATCAAATTCTGTTTGTATTTGTTGAACACATTTTGCGGCTAATGTTGTCTTGCCAACTCCCCCCATACCCACAACTGCTACTAGCCGACAATGTTGATTGACTAACCACTCTTTTAAGGTGGCAAGCTCTTGAGTGCGTCCATAGAAAACGCCGATTTCCGGTATTTCACCCCAATTTTCCGAGTTTTTTACGGGCGTTTCACTCAAAGATTCTCTGAATGCTGTCTGATTAATACTCGATGCAGACGAATATCGAATACTTTCTAATAGCTCTTCCCACAGGCGTTCCAGTATAAATCGGAAATTAGTTTTACTTATGTCCTCTCCCAAAACTTCTGATAATAATTTCCACAGCTTAGGAGCTGCCACTTGTTTGATGTAACCCAAACTGTAATCGCAAGTGTCTGCAATCTGTTCATAGGTTTTAGCTTGCCAAGCTCCTCTGAGGATTACAGATTCCACATCTTTTAGGTGTTGACCTGTATTAGTCAAAAGGATGTGATCTATGGTTTTTATGACTTCTTCCACATTCATTGAGACTTAAGAATATAAGCAAATACAAGATTTACAGATTAACTTTGATATTAACTTTGTTCAATAAGCCAGAGATTTTACTTCTATTACAATCCTAACATCTAAGCAAATCACCCACAATTAAGGTGGAATTGATCGCTATCAACTTAGATCATGTCATACAATTTCTAGATTACTCACATCTTGCAACAATAACAATTTATGTGATTTAATTATCTCAGTAAAAAGCTGAAATCCTTATTTTTAGATAAAAACTCATATAAATAAAGTATAATTTTTGCGTTTATTTTTACTTTGTATAGGATTATACGTAAAGACGGAAGAGATGATCATATAAACTTTTGTAAAGTTTTATCAAGTGATAAACTAGGCTTAATCTTGGATTATTAACATGTTGGTTAACTTAGTTAATAAAAAATAAAGTTAATGACTTAAACTACGACTACTTACGTATAATATTGATCATAAGCTGTTACGCCCATAAATTGCACAATTTCATTTGTCGATCGAAGCTGTAAACTCTCTCTTCCGCCCCCTACACGCCGCCCCCTTGCGAATATTAATGTGCAATTAAAGTAAACCAGCATAACTTCAATACACTACCTGACAAGGTGACATTACAAGTCTAAATTTTCACCATCAATACTCAACGTCTGTTTTTAGTGAGTGTTTCTCTATTTTCGATCAGTCTATATAGTTTCAATGAGGTTGAAATATGGTTGCTACCATTTGCATGGCTGAGTCCAGTAATCCTCCATTAAGACTAAAATTACAACAAGAAGAACTACGCTTTACTCAGTTTTTGATGGAGCGTGTACCAGAGCCAATTTTCTGGATAGAGCCAATTGCAAAACCCAACGCCAAAGTTTTATACGTTAATCAAGCTGTTTGTCATTTAGTCGGTAGTTCCCGTGAACAGTTGGTATCTATGGGTATACAAGACCTGAACCTAGATTTTTTACTTAATGTTTGGGCGAATTTTTGTAAAACTGATAAACAGCAGCATCATACATCTTTTAATACTCAATACCAAAGAAAAGACGGTTATAACCTGTCATTAGAAATCACTGTTACTGCCATAGAATCGGAGGGCAAAAAATATAGTTATCTATTGATCTGTCACATTAAGTCACAAACAGTTGCTTCAGGAACGTCACAACCTCAAGTATTCCAAAATATCTCTAGCCAGGAGGACAAACCAAAATATCCCTCATTAAAATTTCCTGGCAATACGCTATTAAATCAAGTATTTAACTTTATTGAGGGGAATTATCATCAACCGATTAGCTTGTGTGATGTAGCCACAGCAGTGGGTTACTGTCCGGCTTACTTAACTAACTTGGTACGTCGTCACACAGGAAAAACAGTTAATCATTGGATTGTTGAGCGCAGGATGTTAGCAGCACGTAATCTGCTTAAAGAAAGTGATTTGTCGGTAAGTCAGATTGCTGAAGCTGTAGGTTATCAACATGAAGGACATTTCTTCCGACAGTTTCGCCAGAATCATAAGACTACGCCCCAAGCTTGGAGGAAATCTCAGTTTATCTGCAATGGTACATCTTCAATGTTGCTGAATTAGGCAGATGATTTGAGTGCGAGCAAAAGGTATTATCTTTTTAAAGACTTTTATTCATCAACACCTGATTTTCCAAGATTTCTGGGCTTTATTTACCTAAATTTAACCTGAAGGGTTTTTTAACCATCATACAATCACAACAAAATAAAGTTTTTGAATTGCTCAACTTTCATCAAGTTTTAGCTTTTAGCATGACTCATAGTGGTTGGCATTGCCAGAAAAAGTTTCCATTAATGATCTGTCTGTCTATCATTGAAATGATAATCATTTTTATGGCAGAACGTACTCTAGCCCAGAGTCAGATTGTGCCAGATGATACCTTGGGAACAGAAAAATCCCAAATCATCAACAACTTCAACGGAGTTGCACAAGAAGGAATCACGGGTGGAAGTGTGCGAGGGATGAACCTGTTTCACAGTTTCCGAGAATTTAACGTGGGGGAAGCAAGAACTGTGTATTTTGCAAATCCTACGGGAATCGAAAACATTTTTGCGAGAGTAACAGGGAGTAGTCGTTCGGAAATATTGGGCAAGTTGGGAGTACTAGGCAATGCCAACCTATTTTTGCTCAATCCCAATGGCATTATCTTTGGCAGAGGTGCAAGTTTAGATATTAGTGGTTCATTTGTTGCCACATCAGCTAATAGTATTAAATTTGGCGAACAAGGATTTTTCAGTGCGTCATCACCACAACCAGTCCCACTGTTGACAGTGAAACCATCAGCCTTATTTTTTAATCAAATTCATGCAGCATCAATCGAAAATAGTTCAATAGCAGCAGCAGGAGTAAATCAAGTCAATAATCCTGTATTGGGGTTGAGAGTAGCTGATGGAAATAGCTTGCTGTTAGTGGGGGGAAATGTGCTGAATACAGGGCGATTAAATGCCTTGGGTGGACGGGTGGAGTTAGCTAGTGTAGCCAGTGTTGGGGAAGTCGGGTTAAGTATTGATGGTAAAAATCTGGCTTTGACATTGCCACAAGAACTGGTACGGGGTGATATCTCACTGAGGAATGGGGCTATTGTGAATGTAGCAGCTGATGGTGGTGGTGCGATCGCTCTGAGTGGTAGAAATATTGATATAAGTGAAGGCAGTTCTCTGAATGCAGGTATGACCACAAATTTAGGAACACCAGTAATAAGAGCAGGAGATATTACTTTAAACGCCACACAAGCCATATCGTTGAGTCAATCTAGTCGTATAATCAACCAAGTCGGTGTGAATGCGACAGGGAATAGTGGCAATATTAATATTCAGGCAGATTCAGTCAATTTAACTAATGGCAGTGATTTAATTACCTCTACCTTTGGAGAAGGAAGTTCTGGCGGCATTTTTATAGATGTCAAAGGTGCTGTTACCCTCGATGGTGAAGACAAAAATGGCGATCCCAGTAGAATTGTATCTCAAGTAAGAGAGTCAGCAATTGGAAATAGTGGCGATATTCAGATCACAGCAGACTCACTCAACCTGACGGGTGGTGGTTTGTTGACTAGTAGTACCTTCGGTAAGGGGAATGCTGGCAGAATTACTATAGATGTCAGAGGTGCTGTTAACCTGGATGGTGAAACTACAAATGGTACTGCTAGTAAAATTATATCTCAAGTAGTTAGCTCGGCAATTGGCAACGGTGGCAATATTGAGATCACAGCAGACTCCCTAAATCTTTCAAATGGCGCTTTTGTGAGTAATAGCACCTTTGGAATGGGGAATGGTGGTAGCATTACCATCGATGTGAAAGGTGCTGTTAACCTAGATGGTGAAAGCAATGATGGTATTCCTAGTGCAATTGTTAGTAACGCAGAAGAAACAGCAATTGGCAATGGTGGGGATATTAAGATTACAGCAGACTCCCTAACTCTCTTAAATGGCACTTTGTTTAGTAATAGTACCTTTGGAGTGGGAAATGGTGGTAGCATTACTATCGATGTGAAAGGTAGTGTTAAACTTGATGGTGAAAGCACCAATGGCGATCCTAGCGTAATTGGCTCTCAGGTAGGATGGTCGGCAATTGGAGATGGTGGAGATATTAAGATCACAGCAGATTCCCTAACTCTCTCCGAAGGAACTGCTTTAAGTAATGTTGCCTTTGGAAATGGGAATGCTGGTAGCATTTTTATAGATGTGAAAGGTGCTGTTAACCTGGATGGTGAAAGCCGAAACGGTATTATTAATACTACAATTATTACTCAAGTACAAGAGACAGCGATTGGAGATGGTGGAGATATTAAAATCAAAGCAGGCTCCCTGAATCTATTCAATGGTAGTTTTTTGAGTACCAATACTTTTGGAAAGGGGAATGCCGGAAACATTGTTATAGATGTGAAAGATGCCGTTAACCTTGATGGTAAAGGCACAAATGGCTTTTCTAGTGAAATCACCTCTAAAGCAGAAAACACAGCAATTGGAGATGGTGGCAATATTGATCTAAAAGCACATTCACTAAATTTAAACCAGGGAGCTAACCTGAGTGCGAGTACATTAGGGCAAGGAAAAGGTGGAAATATTCAAATAGAGACATCTGAGGTTGTCAATTTGAGTAATGATGCCGAAATTTCTGTGAATAGCCGAAGCCAAAGTGATGCAGGTGATTTGAGCATCAAAACTAACTCTCTGACTCTGCAAGGGCGATCGCGGTTATTGGCAGATACATTCAGCAGCGAAGGTGGTAATATTCAATTGCAGATAGGAGACTTACTGCTGCTCAGAGACAATAGCAGCATTTCCACCACCGCCGGACTGCAAGAAACAGGCGGTAATGGCGGCAATATTGACATTAACACCAAATTTTTAGTCGCTGTTCCCGATGAAAATAGCGATATTACTGCCAATGCTTTTTCAGGTAAAGGTGGCTTGATTCGGATTAATGCACAGGGAATTTTTGGCATCGAAACAAGTGAAACCCTAACTAAGCGCAGCGATATCACTGCCTTTTCCCAACAAAACCCCCTACTCAACGGTGAAATTATTATTAATACTCCAAATGCAGATATCAGCAATGAGTTAGCGGCTTTACCCACAAATGTGGTCGATGTTAGCAGGCTGATTGCTCAAGGGTGTGCAGCATCAACCGTGGCTAACAGACAGTCCCCAAGCCAATTTATCATTACAGGACGAGGAGGTATACCACCACAACCTAATCATGCTTTACGTGTTCCCGCGATCGCTGTTTCTGAAAATACTCTGACCACTAACACACCAAACAAACACTTAAATATTACTCCCATTTTTGAAGCCAATAGTTGGACTTTTGATCACCAAGGACAAGTGACGTTGAGTTTCAGTCCCACTGCTCACACTTCTACTTGGAGAATAAATGGTGGTAAATGTCAAAATAATTCCTAGAAGATGCAGCCAGCTTTATTTCTAATTTTATTAATCATCTTTATTAAAAAATATGGCGATTGAGTAATGAAATCAACCTTGGTTTTTTTAGGTTCAGTAAATGGTTTGCTGCTGATCTTAGAAACAATGCTTTTCTGGTCTAGCTGCGTTAAAGCACAGGTTGTTTCTGATGGTACACTCAATACAACTGTCAATTCTGCCAATGCTCAAAATTTCATCATTGAAAACGGCACTGTGGTAAATAACAATTTATTCCACAGTTTTAGTCAGTTTTCCATTCCTACAGGTGGATCTGCTACCTTTGATTTAGGAAATACACCCAATATATCAACAATTTTCAGTCGTGTGACTGGCGGTAGTATTTCTCATATCGATGGCTTGATTCAGAGCATCAATCACCAAAATCCCGTCAATTTATTCTTAATAAATCCTAGTGGCATTATTTTCGGAGGTAATGCACAGATTAATATTAATGGTTCCTTTATCGCTTCGACAGCATCGAGTATAAAATTCGCCGATGGTTCGCAATTTAGTACCAAAGAACCTACCGAGCCTCTGCTAACAGTTAGTATACCAATTGGACTACAAATTGGAGCTAATTCAGGTGCGATTCAAGTGCAAGGTTCGGGTCACAATATCACCAGAGTTGGTTTATCTTTACTCAATAGACGAGCAGCGAAACATACAGGTTTACAAGTTGCTCCTGGTCGGACTTTAGCTTTAGTAGCAGGAAACATCAGCCTTGATGGCGGTTTACTCATTGCTGACTCTGGTCAAATTGATTTAACAGCTTTGAGTAATGGTGAATGGATTCTGGGACAAGGGAATAAATTCTCAACCGTTAATACAACACCTAATACCCAATTTGGAAATATTCACCTGCAATCTGCGGCACTAGTAGATGTTAGTGGAATGAAGTCAGGTACAGTTCAGTTAAGGGGTAGAAACATCACTTTACAAGATGGCTCAATGATTGTGGGACAATCCCTGGGTGAACAAATCAGTGGGGATATACAAGTCATTGGAACTCAGTCATTAGTGATCAGTGGTACAAATCCAGCAGTTTCCAGTCGGATTGCTACTCAATCATTAGGTAATGGCAGAGGAGGGAATATTAACATTTCTGTACCTCGTTTGTTACTACATGATGGAGGTACGATTGTTGCCCAAACCTTTAGTGCAGCAGACAGTGGGGATATTAATATTCAAGCTAATGATTTTATTGGTATGAGGGGCAGTTCTGCTGTTGATGCTACTGATTTGAGTGCAATTACAACGGCAACCTTTAACACTGGCTCATCAGGAAAATTGACAGTATCAACTAATATTTTAGAAATTCGAGATGGCGCACAGATTACAAATTCCACATTAGGTAAAGGAAATGCCAGTCATCTGATTATCAATGCCAATAAATTAATTAATATTGAGGGTAATTCTAATGCGGCAATTTCTAATAGTGCAATTGTTTCCAACTCTTTTGGAGAGGGTAACGGAGGACAAATTCTTGTTAATACCCCTATCCTTCAACTCAAAAACGGCGGTGCAATTCTCTCTAGTGGATATTCTAGCGGTAATGCAGGTGACATCACAATTAATGCCAAAGAATCTGTTGAAATTATTAATTCCAGTACTTTCGATTTTAGTCCTGTCGGTACAACATTTCTCAATAGTCGAATTAGCTCTGATATTGTGACTCCGCCTGATTTTCTACAAGCTATTTTAGGACTGCCAACAATTGCCACAGGTAATTCTGGCTCAATTGTAATTAATACTCATCAGATAACATTAACTAATGGTGCTAGTGTGTCTGTTGCTAATACTGCTCCGAGAAAAAATGGACAGGCGAATGTAGGGGATTTAAAAATTACAACTAATTATCTAACTCTGCAAGGGCGATCGCGGTTATTGGCAGATACATTCAGCAGCGAAGGTGGTAATATTCAATTGCAGGTACGAGACTTACTGCTGCTCAGAGACAATAGCAGCATTTCCACCACCGCCGGACTGCAAGAAACAGGCGGTAATGGCGGCAATATTGACATTAACACCAAATTTTTAGTCGCTGTTCCCGATGAAAATAGCGATATTACTGCCAATGCTTTTTCAGGTAAAGGTGGCTTGATTCGGATTAATGCACAGGGAATTTTTGGCATCGAAACAAGTGAAACCCTAACTAAGCGCAGCGATATCACTGCCTTTTCCCAACAAAACCCCCTACTCAACGGTGAAATTATTATTAATACTCCAAATGCAGATATCAGCAATGAGTTAGCGGCTTTACCCACAAATGTGGTCGATGTTAGCAGGCTGATTACTCAAGGGTGTGCAGCATCAACCGTGGCTAGTAGGCAATCCCAAAGCCAATTTATCATTACAGGACGAGGAGGTATACCACCACAACCTAATCATGCTTTACGTGTTCCTGCGATCGCTGTTTCTGAAAATACTCTCACCACTAACACACCAAACAAACACTTAAATATTACTCCCATTTTTGAAGCCAATAGTTGGACTTTTGATCACCAAGGACAAGTGACGTTGAACTTTATCCCCAAGCCGCATATTGCTAATAAATGCTATGGTTCTGAGAAAAACTAATTGGCGCTACAGATTTTCCCAGCGACTAAAAATAGTTATCTTTTTTTTGTTAGGGATAATTTTATTTATCAATGTTTCAGGTCTATTATCTGATCTGGCAATTGCAACAACACCTGCAATCAACGCGGAAAAATTAGAATTTGAAGGAAAAGTCCTTTACGAAGCTGGACAATTTGACGCAGCTGTAAGCGTTTGGCAGCAGGCGGCTCATATTTACCAAAAAGCAGGTAATGAAGAAGGTAAACTGCGAAATTTAATTAATGTTGCCGAAGCTCTGCAAGCTAACGGGATGGATCTCAAAGCCTGCAATCAAATATTACAAGCTTTTGACATTAACCAGCCTGATTGCCGGAAATTAGCCCAAGAGCGTAACAGTTCACAAAGCAATTCATGGTTGTCAACCCTTGCATCGAGAAAAAATTCTCTGAGTACAGCCAATGGTTTGAAGAGTTTAGGCGATGTGTTGCAAAAACTCAATCGCCCAGATTTGTCAATCAAAGTATTAAACATCAGTTTACAAGTTGCTCAAAATTTATCATCACCAACGTTAGAAAGTTCAGCCTTGTTGAGTTTAGGCAATGCTCAACGAACTTTAGGAGAAAGAACACAAATTCAAAGAGGCAGAATTAATCAACAAAACTCTAGTCCTTTAAGTTGTGAAGAGCAAGCTAAGGATGAGGCTGAAATTTTATTTTATCAGCAAGCTAATTCGCTATATCAAAAAGCCGCAGCTAAATCCATATCTAGCCAAATTTGGACGCAAGCACAACTCAATTATCTGAGTCTGCTGCTAAAAATTAATCAGCTAACAATAGCACAAAATTTAGTTCCACAAATTGAGTCACAGCTAGAGGAATTACCTATTGAGCAAGCTACAGTTTTTAACCACATTAATTTTGCTCAAAGTTTAATTTGTTTTAATCAATTCTCCCCTATCAAAACTGTTGATGTGAAAGATATTGCTCAACAGTTGATCATAGCTTGGCGACAAGCAAAAAGCCTGGGTAATCAGCGTGCTGAATCTTATGCTATTGGCTATCTGGCTTGGCTTTATGAACAGAACCAGCAATACTCAGAAGCTTTAGCCCTGACGCAAAAAGCACTTATACAAGCGCAAACAATTTCGGCTAATGATATGTCCTATCAGTGGCAATGGCAACTCGGATATATTCTCAGAGAGCAGGGGAATATTCAAGAGGCGATCGCTGCTTATAATGCAGCTATTGAGACATTAAAATCTCTGCGGCTTGATCTGGCTGCTATCAACTCTCAGTTACAGTTTTCTTTTCGGGAAAAAGTTGAGCCAGTGTATCGTCAACTGGTTAATTTACTCTTATTAAATCAAGAGGCTTCTGAGTTAAACGCAAATAATAATCTCAAGCAAGCCCGAAATACAATAGAGTCATTACAGTTAGCCGAAATAGAAAACTTTTTGCAAGAGCCTTGTTTAAAACCTCGAATTGAAATTGATCAAATTATCGAAAAAAGCGATACCAAAGCAGCCGTTATTTATCCTATTATTCTAGAAAATAAATTAGCGATTATTTTAAAATTTCCCCAACAACAAGAACTGCGATATTATGCAACTTCCATATCCAAGGAAAATGTAGAAACAACTCTCAATAATTTACAAAAATATTTGCCTAATGTAACTAAAGCGTTTCAAGTAAAAATTTTATCTCAACAAGTTTATGATTGGTTAATTCGTCCTCTAGAAGCCGATTTAAAATCTAACAGCATAGAAACTTTGGTCTTTGTCTTAGATGGTAATCTGCGTAGTATTCCTATGTCAGTTTTATATGATAAAGAACAACAAAAATATCTAATCGAAAAGTATGCGATCGCCATAGCACCTACTTTACAACTTTTTGAGGCTAAACCTCTACGCAATTCGTCAATGAAAGTCTTAGCAGCAGGAGTTAGCGAAAAACGCTCTATTGCAGGTCAAGAATTTTCTCCTCTAACTAATGTTAAGAAAGAATTAGAGAATATCCAGACAAAAATACCCCAAAGTGAAAGTCTTCTCAATAATAAGTTTACGAGAATCAACATAGAAAACAAACTGCGATCATCAGATTTTTCTGTAGTTCATCTAGCCACCCACAGTCAATTTAGTTCTAACCCTGATCAAACCTTTATTCTCACTTGGGATAAACTACTCAAGATAGAAGATTTAGTTGACCTACTGCAACCAAGTAGTTTCAATGGCTCTAATTCTATTGAGTTGCTAGTTTTAAGCTCCTGCGAAACTGCTACAGGCGATCGCCAAGCAACGTTAGGATTAGCTGGAATCACCGTTAAAATAGGAGCAGAAAGCACTTTAGCAAGTCTATGGTCAATCGATGATTTTTCTACTAGTGAAATCATGAATTATTTTTATCAAGAATTAAAGAAAGGAACAAGCAGAGCTAAAGCACTCCAGCAGGCTCAATTAGCTTTATTAAAAAAAGAGAATCGTCCTTATTTTTGGTCAGGTTTTGTCTTAGTAGGCAATTGGCTTTAATATCAACAGGATTTACGTACACAGATTGTCTGTGGAGATTGGGTGTATGGGTGAAAGGGTATGGGGTGTAAGCTCAATTGATAGAGAAAGGAATAGGTCAATGTTTACCCTCAAATTCACTATAAAACAATACGGTTCAGTTAACGTTGTCAGCTTATCGATTTCAGAAGAACCAAGACTTGGGGGATTCTCCCCCAAACCCCCTCCAAAAAATAGTTCTGTTTTATGTGTAGCAGTTAATTTATTTTCTTAACTGAACCGTATTGCACTATAAAATCTTTATGCGGTAGGACAAACAATGCCTTATTACTTTAACTCAACTTTGCCACAAGCTGATTTTCTAACAAGGTGTCATTCGTCAACAAATCCTCAACGGTGATGCGTAAAAACCGTTGTTCATCAACTTGAAAGAGGATTTTTACCCGATCGCTCCCCGGATACCCTGGCGGTGTAAGTTGAGCAATGGTTCTTGCGCCTGCGCTATCATTCAACGGTTTGACGGTGGTTTCACCGCTATCGAGACGGCGAGTAATTAAGCGATCGCCATCAAAATAAACTTCGGTGTTGCCTGTATCTGCACCTAGTTCCCCAATAATTAACTCAATGCTGGGTTGATTCTCTACAGATGCGCCTAAGAATAATTCCACAGCTTGATTCATCGGGTAAGCTTGCCCTGATTTAATAATCGGATGCCAACTGTGGCGTTGGTTACGTCGATCCCAATAACGAATCCCGTAACTGTGGTAGAGAAAGTCTTTGATTTCCACGCCTTGAGATAACTGTAATGCACCTTGGGCGATCGCTTCAAAAGGCTTTTCACACCGGATTTTGTCTGGTGCAAAATACTGTTTTACCCATGTCTGCACTGCTGGTAGTTGGACAGTTCCCCCAACTAACAACACAGCATTAATATCTGCAAGTTCAATTCCCTGGCGGCGTGCTTGCTGCAACAGATTGGTCATTGATTCATCTAGTCGCTCAAAAAATCCCTGTTCTTTGAGGATATTATCTAAATTATCCCTGTCTAAATTTAATTCGTAACTTTCAAATGTTTCATCATCAAAATAAACTTCACTAGCTTGGTTTTGAGTTGATAGCTGAATTTTGACTTTTTCAGCTAATCTCGTTGTTAATGGACTCACCGCCAAATCTTGAGTTTTGGCGAAGTAATCAACTAACCAATTGTCAATATCTGTACCACCTAAATTTTGTCCAGCTTTTGCCAACACACGCGCCATTTTGACTTTTTGCTTGGAATCTTCTGCTAACGATTTGTTCCCCCACTTCAGCAAAAATCCGATGGGTTTAGTATTACCTTGTGCGCCTTTATCTAACTTAACTAAAGATAAATCTAAAGTCCCGCCACCAAAATCAATCACCAAAAGATTTTCTTGATCAGCCAAACCATAACCCAAGGCGGCGGCTGTGGGTTCATCCAACATCCGCACTTGTTCGACTGGGAGGCTTTGGCAAACTTTACCTAACCAGTGGCGGTAAGCTTCAAAACTATCGACGGGGACGGTTAATATCAGAGAGTCTAAGCCACCTTCTAAGGGTGCTAGTTTTTCAATTACTTGATTGAGAAACCATTGTCCAACTTGCTCAAAGGTGACGGCTTGTCCGTCTAATTCCGGTAAAAAGCCTTGAATTTCTGCGCCGATACCGCGCTTAAAACTACGGAAAAATCGAGATTCGCCTTTGAGATCCAAACCGCGATCGCGTACTTGCTGCCCTACTAAAACTTTACTCTGGGCTGCGTCTTCCACATATACCAAGCTGGGAATGAGTGGAGGATTGAGACTTTGTTGAATTGATAAACCAGGTAAACTCAAAGTCTCCGCCTGTTGGGTGACGGGATTCCAACGGGCAATGACTGTGTTGCTAGTACCAAAATCGATTGCGATCGCCATAGTCTCTTAATTATTCCATGCCAAGGCAAGGTAGCGCCAAATTTTCTCAACAAAAATATTATTGTCCCACAAGCCACCAACTACGCAAATGGGCGATCGCTTCTTCTTTGCGTTTGGCTTCTACTTCTATCCACGGTACTTGATGATAAATATCAGGCATAGCATGAATAAAATCACTGTGTTTTCTATCCTTAAAGGCTGTTTCACCGTTGGAAATATGAACTAATTGCCAATCTGGATTTGTCCAAGTTTCCCTAGCCGCCTCAAGCATAGTAGCCACACTCGGCTCATTGTAGCTGTCTAAATTTTCGTGGCAAATATGGTGATGCGCGTCAAACACCAAGGGAATTTTCGCGGCTTGGCACACTGCTAAAATTTCACTGGCACTATAGGCGTATTCGTCATTTTCTAAAGTTAACCGACTTTTAATCGCTTCTGGTAATTCTGAAATCACTTGTATCAACTTTTCGGCGCGTTGCGATTTACCGCCATGAATGTTCATCAACGACCAAGGCGAACGAGGTAAACCAAGTAAATCTAAGTCCCGCGCGTGTCTGGCTAAGATATTAATACTGGTTTGTATAATTTCTGGTGAATCGGAACTCAGCACCACAAATTGATCAGGATGTAATACCATTCTGATACCAAGGGCGACTGCACGTTGACCAATTTTGCCCAACTCATCAGCCATTTCTTCTAAGAGATTTTCGCCAATTTTGTCTTCTAAATCATTCATCGGAAATAAATTAGAAGTCATACGATAAAGGCGAATTTGATGCTGTTCACAAAAAGTCAACGCATCATGCAATCGCTGTAAGTTATGTTGATAAAGCTCTCGCAAGATACTTTCTCGTTCTTTTAGGGATAGTTTTAAATAGCGTGTGCGTGTGATTGTTTTAAAGCGGACTTTTTGAGAAATTGTAATACAAACTAAGCCTAAGTTTGGCAGAATAGTTTGAGGCGATCGCTGTTGATTCGCTAGATTTTGAAATTCAATGGTGGTCATGTTCGCCAATGCTAAAGTTTTACCTATTTCTTGATTGAACTCATTTCTAGTTTCTGTGTTCAGTTCCTCTAGGATGAATTTTCTAGATATTGAACTTAAATCAATAGGATTCAGATAAGAACAGGACTTACGTAAGTGTCACAATTGGTGGTTGGTGCGTGACGCTATAAATCTGATGACTACGTTCAAATTTTCTCGTTGCGTCACACACCCTACAGAAAAAATCTGCCAGTTGCGTAAGTCCTAAAGAACACTAAATTACAACAAAACTAATAAAAAACGAAAAAATGATTTTGGAGGGGGTTTGGGGCCCAATCGGGGGTTTGGGGGAGAATCCCCCAACTCTTACTCATTGTTTAATAGATTAGAGCAGAAATTGAGAAATCAACTCTCATCACCCTATTAGAACTTAAACAGCAAAAATTCATCCCAACATTAACTTATCAACTGTGCTGTTGGGATGAATTGCGATCGCCACGAAAGTCATAATATCAGGCAATATAAACGGCTTACCTATCACCTGCTATACTTTAGTGCGATCGGTCAAAATTTCATAACCAGTTTCCGTCACCAACACCGTATGCTCAAACTGTGCCGATAGAGAATTATCTACCGTTACCGCAGTCCAACGGTCAGCTAATGTGCGTGTATGTTTAGAACCTGCATTTAAAATTGGTTCAATTGCCAAAGTCATTCCCGCACGCAATTTTACATTTGGCATTTCTCTGGTGCGGAAGTTAAATACTGATGGTTCTTCGTGCAAATTCCGACCAACACCATGTCCAGTGAATTCTTCTACCACACTGTAACCATTGGCTTTTACATGGTCTTCTATAGCTCCAGCTAAGTCAAGCAGATATGCACCTGCTTTCACTTGTTCTATACCTTTGTATAAAGCTTCCTCAGCTACACGAATCAGTCTAGCGGCTTCTGGAGTGACTTCCTCCACCGCAATTGTAATGCAAGAATCGCCGTGAAAACCTTGGTAATAAGCACCCGTATCTACTTTTAATACATCCCCAGTACGAATAACTTTTTTAGGACTAGGAATACCATGTACTACTTCATTGTTGATACTGGCACAAATAGAGCCTTTAAAGCCGTGGTATCCTTTGAAACTCGGTGTTGCGTCCATTTCCCGGATGCGTTTTTCCGCGTAAGCATCCAAGTCGGCTGTTGTCATTCCTGGTTTGACCAGTTCAGAAATTTCTTTCAGCACCGTTGCGACAATTTTCGCAGATTGCCGCATAATTTCCACTTCACGCGGCGATTTGATTTCAATTCCCCGACGCTGTTTTGGTGACGGTGTGACTTTAACTGGTTGAGAAAGCAAGTTGCTAAATATGTTCATGTGCTGATAATAATTGCTGATGCTTTGTCGCTACGGATTCCGTGCTTTTTATAGAATAATTGAGAAACTATATCTATATTTAAGTTATAGCAGGTAATAGGTTTGAAAGTTTGTTAGTGTCTGTGCTTGGGGGATTAGAGGTAGCCAGAAAAATCATTAACCGCAGATAAACGCGGATAAATTTTAAGACAAAACAACTAATTTGCCAAAAGTAATCAGGACTTACGCAGAATCATGAAAAAACGAACCGCAAAGGGCGCAAAGGACACGAAGTTAAGAGGATTCGAGAGTGTTTTTGCGTAAGTACTAGTAATTATGAATTACTGATGATGATTTCTCCAGTCATTCCCGCTTCTGTGTGTCCTGGGATAGTACAGCGTAAGTTATATTTGCCGCTTTTTAAAGGGACAAAAACCCATTCAGCCTCAGCACTAGGTTTTAGTTCTAGTTCGTGAATAGCCCCTTTAATTTCTACTTTTCCCGCTTCTACTTTTTGCGTCCAAATACCATCAGCAAAATCTTTAGCAGTAAAATAATGCTTTAATTGGCTGGGATTTTTGAGTTGCAGTAGATAGCGTTTACCTGCAATAAACTCGAAATGATTGGGTTCAAATTTGAGTTCATTAGCCGCATTACCCAAGCTAACTGTAATTTCTGTAGCTGGTTGTTTGAGCAAATCGCTAGGAAGATTTGCTGCAATAGCTGATGGCGTAAAATTAACAAAACTCAGGCTAAGTAACAAATAGAATTGAAGTATGAAGTATAAACTCTGAAGTCTGATTGTTGTTACTAAAAATTTTTTCATTAGTTTTTTGACCCCTGTATAAAATTATCAATTACTCTCATCTAGCCTCTACACCCTAGTACAGGTTGGGCTTTTGGTATAAATATTCTTTCTTTTTACTTTTGCCTTGTTGTACTAGCCTCTCAAATCATTCATGATTTTTATCTGCAATTACAGCCGGGCCTGCGGTCACCACTACAATTTTATCTGGGTGGAGTAACTCACGAGCAGCTTGATTGACTTGAGCAAGAGAAACTTGTTTGATTTTATCAGCGAAGGAATTTATTTCTGTGATGTCCATTCCATACACCTGATTCATCAGCATTGTATGTGCTAATTCTTCAGGGTCAGCGAGGGAAATTTTGTAGTTACTAATTAAGGTGTTTTTAGCTGTTTCTACATCATTGGCTGTGACACCTTGCTGATGAATTGCTTGTAAAAGTTTGCGGGTACTCGCGATCGCTTTGTTGCTATCTTCAGGACTAGTTTGCATTTCTATCCAAAATGTCCCAGCATTTTTTTGCGCTTGCAAGTAACTATATATACCATAAGTCAACCCTTGGCGATCGCGTACTTCTGCACCTAAATAACTAGATAATGTATCGCCTCCCAAAATTTGATTTAAGACTAAAGCTGGGTAATAGCGTGGGTCTTGGCGGTTAATACCTGTGTTACCCATAAAAGTAATCGCTTGTGCTTTCCCTGCCATCACCGGGTTTACACGTAAGAGATTATCTGGTAATTTTACATTTGGATATTGGATTGTTGGTGGTTGACCACTCACTTGCCAATCGCCTAATGATTTTTCGATGAGCGATCGCACTTGGGTAGGTTCAAAATCTCCTACTATTACCAGCACCGTTGTATCTGGACGATAATATTTAGCTTTAAACGCAATTACATCCTCACGCTTAATTTGTTTCAGACTCTTTTCTGTGGGAAAAGTATGTAAAGGATGTTGTTTCGGATAAAGAGATTGGACAAAAATTCTTTTTGCGACTTCTGCTGGATCATCCAATTCTTGTTTCAAGTCAGTTAAAGCTTGCTGGCGATTTAATTCCAATTCTTTTTTCGGAAATGTACTGTTTTTCACCGCATCTCCTAAAGTCTCAATCAGAATTGGTAAGTCTACTGCTAAACCATCGCCTTCAATTCGCACACCTTCACGATAAGCAGTCAAATCCAACGATGCGCCTCTTTCTTCTAAAGCTTTCGCCAGATTTAAAGCATTTTTGCTTTTTGTCCCACTCATTAAGTTATCAGCCACCAAAGATGCTAATCCTGCTTGATGTTCTGCATCAAATTCTTTTCCGGCTTTGATGTGACCGTTTAAAGTTACAGTGGGTGTACTTTTATCAGGTAATAGTAATACTTTTAAACCATTAGCTAAACTAAATTGCTCTGGTAACGTCAGGTGAGAATTTTTTTGACTTGTGTTGTGAGAGACTTTTTTCACAACATCTGTTGTTTCTTCGAGGGGGGGTAAATATTTATCTATTTCTGACACAGCCAAAGGTGTAGCAGCCGCAGATAAATTTTCTGTAGTTTGATTTAAGTTTAATTTTTTACCCGTTTCCGTTACATTTTGTTCAGTCGGCTGAAATAATCCAACAACACGAGTTTCTGGTTGGAGATATTTTTTGGCTACATTGACAATATCCACTTCTGTGACTTGACTAACAGCCGCTAAATAACGGTCAGTATAACGATAGTCACCAGCAGTTATTTCATCGTTAGCTAATTGCATTGCTTGGCTGGTGATATCCCGATTACTCAAAATCACCCCAGCTTCTAACTGCATTTTTGCCCTGGTTAATTCTTCCGGCTTCACGCCTTTTTTTACTAAATTAGCGATCGCCCGATTGAGTACTGTTTCAATTTTCTTCAAATCTTGATGATCATCTGCTGTCACTAACAACTCATACCAGCCAGCCTCTTGCAAGCTAGAAACAGAAGCATTCACTTCACTGGCTAAACCAGATTCCACCAAAGCCTGATAAAGTCGTGAGTTCCTCCCCTCTGTCAAAATATAATCCATCACTTCCAAAGCCGGAATATCTGGGTGATGCAAATCAGGTAGTGGATAAACCACTTGCAGCATCGCTGCTGCTCCCTGTTCTCGTAGGATTAGGGGAGTGGGGAGTGGGGAGTGGGGAGTGGGGAGTGCTGAGTGCTGAGTAAAAGATTCTCCCCCTGCCTCCTGCCTCCTCGGCAATTTCCCAAATATTTCTTTAACAGTTTCTAGAGTTTTACTCGTTTGAAAATCTCCCACAATTACTAATACAGCATTATCAGGAGTGTAAAATTTACGATAATATTCCTTGACTTGCTCAACTTGAAATTTCTCAACATCTGCTTTGTTACCACCCACAGGTAATCCATAAGCATGATTAGGAAACAAAGCTTGCATAACAGCACGGTTGAGGCGATATTCAGCACTATTTTCGTAACCTTGTAGTTCTGAAATTACTACTCGTTTTTCCGTTGCTAGTTGCTCTGGTTCAATCAGAGAATTTTGCATTCTATCTGCTTCTAAAACTAGCAGTGCTTTGAGTTTCTCTCGTTCTACAGTGCCATAGTAAGCTGTTTGTTCATAACTTGTAAAAGCGTTGGAATCGCTACCTAAAGCACTAAATAATCTCGCAAACTGCACGGGACGATTTTTTGTACCTTTGAACATCATGTGTTCAAGTTGATGTGCAATCCCGTTTGTTCCTGGTGCTTCATAGCGTGAACCAACTTTGTACCAAATTTGTACACTAACAACTGGTGCGGTATGCACTTCTTTTGTTAAAACAGTTAGACCATTTTCTAATACTGTTTTACGGACATTGGCGGTAATTTTTGAGTTATTTATATGAGTTGCAATCAATTGTGTTTGAATATTGTTAGATTTGATTTTAGCCGTATACTTGCTGTCAGCAGGTTGATCACTTAAACAAAATACTGTGATTATCCACAGACTTAAAAATAAAAATGACCAACGATATCTATACCCTATAAAAAACGGAGCCATTTTTTGGTAGATGTGTTTATTAAATTAAAATACACATTTATAAACGCCATGAATAACAGTCTATTATTTCTTGGAGATTACTGAAATCAGCGACACTACCAAGGAAAAATTAGACCAATAACAAAAAGTATATAAAGAGATAAGCTGATTTAACCGAGTTTAGTTAAAGCCCGAATAAATTCTAAAGGTAAACCATCACTGTCTGCAATAAAGGCAACTTCCCAGATGCGATCGCCTATTTGCTGTTGTGTAGGTTCTAACAGGATTTTTAGGGGTGATAATTGTTCTGGCTGATTTTGTGCTGCTAATGCAAAGCTGGTTTTTAAGTTGATTAACCAGCTAGGTAAATCTGGTGTGACTGCTGTTAAATCAAAAGACAAATGATAATACCCCACATAATGCTCATCATCAAACGCATCAGGCGCAGGTTTTGGCTGGGGAATTTGAATCAGTTCAATGCGTCCACCCAAGCCTTCCATCCAACAAGCCAGAGTATAGCCTGTAGTAAAGCGTTCACATACGCTAAACCCCAACAATTCATAAAATGCGATCGCGCGATGAATATTCGCAGTGCGGATAGAGGCGTGGTGCATAATTCGTCATTCGTCCTTAGTCAATAGTCATTAGTCACTGGTAAATACAAATGACTAATGACCAATGACCAATGACATTTACTCAAACAACCTGAAATAAGGATAGCGCACAGGCACTCCCGGCTCTTTTTCCAAGTCGAAATTAATCACTTCCCAGGAGGGTTCTTCTGAGGAATCGGGACTAAATTCTACTGGTAAACCATAAAGTCGCGCCGATGTCGTCTCTGGCTGTCCAGAACGCCAAGGGGTACTGCGTTCTAAATAACCACTCATCAATTCCTGATAACGTCTGGCAATAATTACCTTTGTTGCTCGGTAGCCTTGGGTATACAGTTTGTCTAAAGCCTCGTGAATTTCAAACCGTATCCCATCAGGATGAGTGTGTTGTCTATACCATTCCCCATTCCATCTGCGCCAATGACGACCTGACTGTAGATGAATTAACTCCTCAGTCTTAGGGTTGGCCTCAAATGCGCCATGACGAGGACAAAGATAGGTATCTGTAAGTGTCAAAGCCGGAATAGTCTGCCGACAGTGGGGACACTGAATTTCGTGACCAAATATTGGGTACTGCAAACCTGGATTCATCATGAAGTGCGTACAAACATAATTTCTTCTTCACTAGCACCATTAGGTTCGATTTTACACTTCGGCTCCTCCACTTTAAGTTAATTGTTCGTAACTGCACGGAAACGTATTTGCAGTGTAGAACAATTGTAAACTGTGTTTTCCTCAGTGTAGAGGTTTAACAACATGATATTCTGGTTTTGAACCAGCTTCTCAAAGGTTGGAGTTTCTCCAGTGTTCCTGGGTACCATATTCCTATTCTATCGTGTCTACCGCTTCTTACTGGCCATCTCCTGATTTTTCTCCAGCAGCCTTCGTTGCAGACAACGCTGTGGTGATTGGTGCTGTAACAATCCAAGCCGGAGCCAGTATTTGGTATGGAGCAGTAGTCAGGGCAGATGTAGAGCGGATTGAGATTGGTGAATGCACCAATATCCAAGATGGAGCCATTCTGCACGGTGATCCTGGTTTGCCCACTATTTTAGAAGATCATGTGACTGTCGGACATCGCGCTGTGATACATTCTGCCCATATTGAGCGCGGCTGTTTAATTGGCATTGGGGCAGTCGTCTTAGATGGAGTCAGAGTAGGCACTGGCAGTATTATCGGTGCAGGCGCAGTTGTGACCAAAGATGTACCGCCTTTATCTTTAGTTGTCGGCGTTCCTGGCAAAGTGTTGCGTCAAATCAGCGCCACCGAAGCCGCCGAACTCATAGAACATGCTGAACGTTACAAAAAGTTAGCCTTGGTTCATGCGGGCAAAGGCAGTGATTTGGGTTTTGAGGCTGGGTGAAGGAGAGAGGAAGACAAGGGAGACAAGGGAGACAAGGGAGATGAACAAATGGTTCTTGACCCCACTGTAATCTTTCTTTACATACCTAGTTGGAAAAAATGCCCACTTGGGCTAAAAATAAAGATGAGAAGAGTTGATAAAACTTTAATTTCTACTTAACAGAGGGGTTCTAAATTATGGATATCGATTTTCGTGTAGCGATCGTTTTAGCGCCTATTGCTGTTGCTGCTGGCTGGGCTGTTTTTAACATCGGTGCAGCAGCTTTGAGACAAGTGCAAAACTTTTTGAATAGAGAAGCATAAACATAAATTTACATTATCACCTTACAACCGACTGTTTCTAGGAAATCTGGGCAGTCGGTTTTGTCAATGGTCATTTGTCATTTGTCATTAGTTAAACTCCTCTGCCCCCTGCCCCCTTACTTCCCCACTCCCCACTCCCCTTCCAGTGAATATCGATTCTGTACTTCAACCTTTGCAACATTTTGGTGTAAATCTGGGACTGTCGCGGATTGTCAAACTATTGGCAAACCTGGGCAACCCTCATGAACGCATCTCAGTCATTCACGTTGCTGGGACAAATGGGAAAGGTTCTGTCTGTGCTTATCTCTCTTCAGTACTTACCGCAGCTGGTTATCGGACAGGGCGTTACATTTCGCCCCATTTAATTGATTGGACAGAACGAATTTGTATCAATGAACAAGCAATTTCGGCTGAGGAATTAAGTCAGCTTTTACAAAAAGTCCAAGCGGCTGTTTCTGGTGATGACGAATATCCGACTCAGTTTGAAATTATTACTGCGGCTGCTTGGTTGTATTTTGCCCAGCAGCAAGTTGATATTGCCGTGATAGAAGTTGGGTTAGGGGGACGTTTAGATGCGACTAATGTTTGTTCTGAACCTTTGGTGACGGTGATTACTTCCATTAGCCGCGAACATTGGCAACAACTAGGCCCCACAGTAGCCGATATTGCTAGAGAAAAAGCCGGAATTATTAAGCCTGGGTGTCCGGTTGTCATGGGTTCCTTGCCAGCCGATGCCGAAAAAGTTGTGCGATCGCGTGCCGCAGAATTACAATGCCCAATATTTACACCCCAACCAGCACTGCAAATCTCTCCAAGCTGGGCAGAATATCAATCACTTCAATATCCTCCAAATTCAATTCAATACCCTCTACCATTACAAGGGCAAATTCAATTAGCTAACTCAGCTTTAGCTTTAGCAACCTTAGAAATTCTCCAACAACAAGGTTGGGAAATTCTGGAATCAGCCATTATCAATGGTATGGCAAACACCAAATGGCCAGGAAGAATGCAATGGCTAACTTGGAACAACCATAAATTATTAATTGACGGCGCACATAACCCCGCAGCAGCCCAAGTCTTACGTAATTACGTAGATAGTCTAAATCCCGAAAATGTAACTTGGATAATTGGTATGCTCTCCACAAAAGACCATACAGAAATTTTCCAAGCCCTACTACAAACAAACGATAAATTATATTTAGTACCAGTTCCAGATAACAATTCAGCCAATCCGCAAGAATTAGCAAATCTGGCTAATAATATTTGCCCTCAACTAAATTTGTGTCAAACATATCCAGATGTATCATCAACATTAACATCAGCTTTTACTAATACAAATAATTTAGTCGTTTTGTGTGGTTCTCTTTATCTAATCGGACACTTTTTAGGAACATTAAATCCTTCTTGAAGAAGAATTCAGAAGTCAGAATTCAGGAGTCAGAATCAATTAATGGGGGGTTTTAAATCCATTTATTCATCCATCAGCGATGCACTAAGCTTGCCGTTCGCGTAGCGTCTCCGCCAGGAGAAGTGTCACACAAAATTGAATTCTGAATTCTGGCTGCTGGCTACTGAATTCTGTTTTGATAAACAAAAAGATTCCCGACTTCTTGAAGAAGTCGGGAATCTGACACTTTCAAAATTTAGCGATTATTCCACTGTTGTGCCGCATCTTCAACAGCTTGATCAACATTTTTTTGACCTAACATCGCTGCTTGCAAATTTTCATAAATTGCCTTTTGCAATTTCTTGAAATCCTTTAACTTTGGAGTTAAAATCTCAGCTTGTTGTAATTGAGTTGCGCTAATAACTCTGGCTTTTTCAACCGTAGAAGCATTAGCTGGCATATCTTTAAAGTAACTATCAGATAATGCTTTAGTAGTTGAAGGTAAAACATTTGCTGCTTTCGCAAACGATAGTTGATTTGCGTCGTTTGTGACAAATAAAGCAAACTTAGTAGCAGCTTCAGGATGTTTGCTGGCGCGAGGAATAATTATATTCATCACTGCCACATTTTTCTTACCTGTATCTCCAGTAATTTGTGGTGCAATTGCAGAAGCTTGAGCAATTTTTGGGGCATTATTAGCTATTGTTTTAAGAAATTCTGGCCCTGAAGCTAAAAATGCAGTTTCACCCGATTGATATAAATCAATAGCATGACGATGACCTTGGGTTAACACTTCTTTTGGTAGTAGTCCTTTTTTGTACAAATCAACCCAATATTGAAATGCGGCTTTACCTTGTGGTGAATTAAAAGCAGCTTTACCATCAGCATCAATTAAAGTCACACCCATTTGTACCAAAGACTCCATCACCTCACCAGAATCTTGCGGTACAAAAGTAATAAAAAAGGCATATTTACCAGTTTTATCTTTGATTTGTTGTGCTACCTGTGCTAACTCTACGTAGGTAGTCGGTGGTTTACTGATACCTGCCTGTTTTAACAAATCAGTGTTATAAATAGTTAGCCTTGTTGTGAGATACCAGGGAATTCCGAAACTTTTGCCATTGAGTGTGCTGGCTTTCCAAATGTTTGGTAAGTAAGTCGATCGCACATCTTGAGGAATTGCTGTATCTAAGTCTAACCAAGCATTTCGTCCTGCTAGTTGGGAGGCAAAATCTGGATTTAGGTTAACAACATCAGGTGGCGTTTTTGCGGAGACAGCTGTTAGAATTTTGTTCTCCATAGCTGCCCAAGGCACATCAACCCAGTTAACTTTTACACCGGGATTTTTTGACTCAAAATCAGAAATTAAAGTTTTAAAGTAGTCAGTAAATTGAGGTTGGAGTTGCATTGTCCAAAACTCAATGTTGGCTGCTTCTGTCGTCCCTGGTTTTGGACTTGTGCCAACGTTACCTGTGCTGCAACTAACAATCCAACTAGTCAATAAACCAATTATTGCCCAAGCTGTTAGTTGCTTGAATTTTTGTAGTCTAGTCATTTTACCAGTATTTTCACCCTTGATAGAAATGAAAAGCTTATGGAGAATTAACGAGATTATAGGCTAAATCAATTACCCGTAAAGACGCAATATACTGCGTTGACAAATTAAATTTTCTATTTAGTAGTCCGGCGGAACTGTGGTGAAAAGCTTCAATAGTCTGTTTGGCAAATCTAATAAAGGGGTTGGCATCGAACTTGCATCAGAACGGGTAAATATCGTTCAGTTACGCAAGCAGCGCCAAGGTTTAAAATTAGAATCTTTTACATCTGTTCCAGTTCCCGAAGGTGTGGTGACAGATGGTCAAATTGCTGACCCCCCGACAATGGCGCAAATCATTCAGCAAGGATTAGCTGAAAGTAAAATCAAGGCTTCTCGTGTTGCTACCGGTGTACCTGGACGAGATTCTATCGTACGTCTGATTCCAGTGCCAGCTGAGTTAGATGACAAAGAATTACGGGACATGGTGTTGAATCATGAAGCTGGCTTGTATTTACCATATCCGCGTGAAGAAGCTGATGTAGATTACCAAAAACTTGGGTACTTTGTAGATGAGGACGGCATCGAAAAAGTACAGGTATTGTTAGTAGCCACCCGCAAGGAGATTACTGATACATATCTAAGTACTTTTGAGCAAGCTGGATTGCAAATCGATGTTTTAGAGATTAACAGTTTTGCGCTGATTCGGACAATCCGTGACCAACTGCGGCAATTTGGCCCACAGGAAGCGGTGGTACTGGTGGACATTGAGTTCGACAGTACAGAAATAGCCATCATTGTGAACGGAGTACCTCAATTTTCGCGGACTGTGCCAATTGGTACTTATCAAATGCAAGAAGCCTTAGCGAGGGCGATGAGTGTACCCATATCACGGGATATGGAACTTTTACGGGAAATGATTATTCCGGCAACTCCGATGGATGGTGGTCAAACTGGGGTGACAGGAATCAACCCAGGGATGGCGGCGATGATGAGAGTTGTGGGAGAACTCACGGATGAACTGCGCCGTTCTATCGATTTTTACTTAAATCAAAGTGAAAATTTGGAAATCGCGCAGATTTTATTGGCTGGGCCGGGTGGCGGACTGCAACAGCTAGATGAGTTTTTCACACAACGCTTAAGCTTGCCAACTGCACAAGTAGATCCGGTGGGGGGGTTGTCTTTGCAGGTTGATGAACAAAAATATCCAGCTTTGGAACGTTCTGGTTTAGCGATCGTACTTGGCTTGGGAATGCGGGAGGTGTAACCGGATGTACAGTTTAGATGTTAACTTTCTCAAAGACCGCCCAATTTACCAGAACAAAAGTGACAAAAAAGCTGGTAAAAAGCTTTCGGTTGGCGACCCGAAACCAATTTTTCTAGGGGTTGGGTTGGGTTTGTGTTTACCGGTTTTTGCTGGGGCTGGTTGGTGGATACTGCAAGGGAAGAACGGCGAACTAGAGCAGAACATAGCACAGTTACAGCAAGAAGTCACTAGATTAGATTCAGAAATAGGAAATGTTAACAAAATCAAGGAAGAAACGAATGCAGTTAAAGGGGAAACTCAAAGTTTAGTCACTGTATTTGACCAAATTCGACCTTGGTCAGCGATGTTACAAGATTTACGCGATCGCATTCCAGCTACAGTACAAATAGAAAACGTCAAGCAAATTCCACCCACGCCAGCCGCAGAAGGTCAGCCACCCACAAACCCGGCTGGTGGGATCGAAATCACCGGATTCGCGCGGACTTTTAACGATGTCAACGATTTCTTATTGAGTCTGCAACAGTCTCAATTTTTGAAAGCTTCCGACAGCAGAATTACTGGTGCAAACTTAGTAGATGCACCATTACCGCTAACTGCGAGTACATCGAAAGTTCCCATCAAACCACCACAAATAGTTAAATACACAATCCAATCGAGTTTAAGCGATGTTCCTGCTTCCGATTTAGTCCGGGAGTTAGAACAAAAAGGCACGGTAGGATTAGTAGCTCGAATTCGCACTATGCAACAAACAGGAGTCATCCCGAAATGACGCTGAGTGAAGATTTGAATTTTGCAGATCAGGGTGAGGAATTTGACTCAGGTGCATCGCCCCATCCAGTCGTCTTTGGTATTGCCTTCACTCCCCAAATTATTGGAGGTATAGCGGGGGTAGTAGGTCTTGCCGGAGCCTTATTTATAGTGCTGAACTTTGTCATGCCAGCATGGGATACCTATCAGCAGCAGCAGGCAAAAAGTGGGGAATTGCAAGGGCAAATTGACCAAAAAAAAGCCACTCTCAAACAGATTGACCAAGTAAAAAAAGATTTAGCTGATGCCAAACAGCAAAAAATTCAAGTATTAGGTTTGTTTGCTAATGAAAAAACTTTAGATACTCTGCTGTTAGATTTAAATCGGTTGATTGAGTCTGGTAATGCTCAAGTTCCCCCCAACGCAGTCAAAGCCAAACTCCAGAAGTTTGCCCCTGTTACTAGTAAAGCCGAACCAATCACAGATGATTCTTTGGGTGTAGCAGTCAACAACAAACTAAAACGCATCAGTATCAATGTCGAATTTGTTGGTACTTATGAACAAACTCAATCAATTCTGCGGAATATAGAGCGTTTACAGCCTTTGTTAATCGTTAGGGATTATCAGTCAGTGTTGGCTCCAGTACAAGCTACAACTCAAACAGGTAAAGCTATACGTCAAGTAGGGCCGCCACCTCTAACTACATCTTTCCAGTTGCAGGCTTTGATGCCACTTACACCAGAAGAAATAGCCGCAGCTGCTAAAGCACCGCCTAAATAGAAGTGCTTTTTCTCAACAATTTTTGCTTAAAAATGTTTATAAAGTGAGGAATGAACTGTGAAACAGCTTCACGGTAATAGCTTAATATTGGGTGCTGCTGCTTTAACATTTTTGGCAGCTCAACCAGGGTGGGCGCAGGTAACTCAAGTTAATGATGTTAAGTTAAATGCTGTTGATGGTGGCATTAACGTAGTTTTAAAAACATCTTCAACTTCTCGCCCCCAGGTTTTTACAACCAAAAGAGGTAAAACATTAGTTTCCGATGTGATTAATGCTCAACTACGATTACCAGGTGGTAATAACTTCCGTCAAGATAAACCTGCATCGGGAATCGCCTCTGTTGAAGTTGTACAGCTAGATGCTAATAGCATTCGAGTTATAGTCACTGGTGATAACGATGCACCCAGTGGTCAACCAGTACTACGCAAAGATGACAGAATCACCCTTGGTTTTACACCATCCACAGGTACAGTAGCTGCAACACCAACAACGCCAACAGCACCTACAACAAATGTGCCTGTGCAACCAAGCCAAAGGCCAGATGTTCTGGTTCCTAACCCAGAAATTAGTATTGATGGCAGACCAGCCCAAGCGGCTGGGCCTGGTCAACCTGTTAGCCAAGCACCGCCATTCTTACCCAGAGCCGTTGCGCCACCAGTCGGAGACATCGCCATTTCGGCCACAGATGCTTCTCCGAGTGTGATTGATTTAGGAACCCAAGAGCGTGTTCCTCGGCTGGTGTTGCGAGATGCACCAGTGCGGGAAGTATTATCACTTTTAGCCCGTGCGGCTAATTTGAATTTGGCTTATATCAGTGGTGATCCTGCTGGAGGTCAGCAAGGTGCTGCTCCTGCCAATGCTGCTCAAACAATCTCTTTAGATATAGAAAACGAGCCTGTGCAAGATGTGTTTAACTATGTCTTGCGTTTAAGCGGGTTAGAAGCGAATCGTAATGGTCGTACAGTGTTTGTAGGGGCAAAATTACCTAATTCCACTCGTGATGTGATTGTACGTAGTTTGCGACTGAATCAAGTCAATGTCGGAGTTGCTTTGAACTTTTTAGTGGGAATGGGGGCTGAAAGTGCTGTCACCAGAGAACGACAAGTTACTAATGTGACTGCTGTGCCTGTGGGTAGTAGTGCGGCTCCAGTAACTCAAAGTCAGACAACTACTGAAACAAGAATTGAACGTCTCACGCTGGCTGACTCTCAATACACAACACCTTTGCTACGGGGTTTACAAGCATTAGGGGATGAGCGGACAAATTCCATCACCTTGATTGGCCCTGCCAAGCAAATTAATATAGCAATTTCTCAACTAACTCAACTTGATGTTCGTCGCCGTCAAGTAGTAGTCAATGTCAAAATTATTGATGTTAACCTTTTAAACACTCATAACACTAACACTAGTTTTTCTTTTGGTGTTGGTAATAATTTCTTTGTCAATGATGGCGGTGCTGCATCTTTCAATTTTGGTGGTTCTAGACCCGCTACTAGTGCTGAAGCGGCAAGTAGTGTAACTAGTACACCAGTTATTACAAACCCAGTCCAAGGTACTCCCTTCGTAGATCCAAACACTGGTGTATCTATTCCAGGAACTAGCCCAGGTACAGTTGTAATAGATGCCAATGGTAACATCACTAGAGTTGCTAATCCAGGTTCTGCTACTTTCTATCAACCTATTGCGCCTACAGGAAACCCTCTACAACCAGGTTTTTCCAATATTACTCCAGCAACAGATACGGTAATTACAAGAAACGCTGATGGTACATCGACGGTTTCACGAGGAACTCTGGGTACAGCTACTACATCTTTGCCAACTTTATTTCAATTCCCCAAACGTTTCTTAGCTAGTTTGCAAGCTCAGGTGACAAGTGGTAATGCCAAGATTTTGACCGACCCGACATTGATTGTGCAAGAAGGTCAGACCGCTAATGTTAACCTGACGCAAGAAGTAGTAGGAAACATTAGGAATGAAATAACTCGTGGTAGTGATACTGCTGTACAAACTGTTACTGCTGAGAAAACAAGTGTGGGTTTAACACTAGCTGTCAAAGTTGACAGAATTGATGATAACGGTTTTGTGTCATTATCTGTCGCTCCTATTGTTAAGGCTCCTCAATCTTCCGCAGAAATTAATGTTGGTGGTAATACTCAAAGTATATTTTTAGTCTCGGAGCGATCGCTCAATTCTGGTTTGATTCGTTTACGTGATGGTCAAACATTAATTCTTTCAGGGATTATTCAAGACCAAGACCGCGTAACTGTTTCTAAAATACCCATTTTAGGAGATTTACCACTGATTGGTTCATTGTTTAGAAGAACCAACAAAACCAATCAACGTAATGAGGTAATTGTATTACTCACACCTCAAGTTATGGATGATTCGGAAAATTCTTCTTACGGCTACAATTACACACCTAGCCCAGAGGTACGAAATGTGCTTGAGCGTCGTGGATTTGGTGCGCCTAAGCGGTAAATTATTGTAGGTGATAGTGCCGATTTCAAACTCTTGATTGTTTGTCTGACTGCGTAAGTCATATATGTTATGGTATTGAAATGGGAAGTTGGCGAAACAATTATTGCTGATAATTTCAGTCATCTTTCTGTAACATAAACCTCAAGATTCATATACCAATGAGCTATCACATTCAAGGTGATAGCTTTTTATATATAGGAATCCGATTTGATTTCTGAATCTAGTTATGTAGGTAGGGAGTAGGGAGTAGGAAAAAAGCCTGACCTTGGCGTACTGATTTTTTTCATAAATCAAATATGAGTCCTATATTTTGAGGAAAATTAACCGTAGATAAACGCAGATAAAATATTGATTAAACAACATTAGTGTGATTTTTGCTAAATCTAATTTCTAGATTTGTGCTATCTGTAGCAATGATTTCAGCCGCTTCTTGTAAAAGTTGTTTTTGTTCTTGTTGGAGTGTTTCTAAACGAGAGGATATTTCGGCTAATCTTTGCTGTTTATCTGGATAAGGAGTTTGAATGGTATTTGTATTATCTATTGGTTGATGATGGCTGATTTTATTCCAAGTAAAACCAGTAAGTTTAGCTATACTAAGAAAAATAAATTTAATTAAAGCTTGTAATAATTTTAATGGTGCTTGTAAGAGAGAAAAACTGGCTGTTGTAAATAAGCGAATAATTGCATTCACCAGACCAAAAAGCAGCGCCAGACTCAAGAGGATAATGACTATACTAATAATTGGGTGATTCGCGGCCCAATTGAGTGCATGAAGTAGGCGTAACATTGTGGGATGTTGTGTTAGCCAGTCATTGATGGAAGAGGCGATCGCACGTTCAACTGCACCGGATGTTGTATTCTTAAATTGGTCAGCAGTTTGTAAACCTTGACCAATCGAAGATTTAGCTTGTTCTAAGGTTGTTGTAGCTGTTTCTTGCCAAGACTCGCCAACTTGTTGCAGAGAATTATTCACAGAGTGAACCCCTTGGTTGACAACGTTTTTCATACTTTGCCAACCTTGAGACACTCCTGACGGCAAACTGAGATTTATTTCAGGTGTCATAACAATTTCACCGAGGTTGAAATCGAACCCGCAACCCATCTTTAGGACGATTTGTAGGAATTCTGACTGAAGCCAAACTTTGGTTAGGTAAGATTTCCCAATCATAGCTGCGTAAAAGATGGGCAGCAACAATCTTCATTTCCATTTTGGCAAACGCCATCCCAATACACACACGCGGCCCGCCACCAAAACCAATTAAGCTGAAAGGATATTGTTTATGTTCTTGGCGCTGAGGGCTGAAACGTTCAGGGTCAAACCGTTCTGGTTCAGGATAAATTTCTGGTAGGTTGTGAGTCATTAAAATTGAATAATATAGTTGCCAACCAGCCGGGACATAGAAACCTTTGTATTCAAATTCTTTAATTACCCCACGAAATCCTGCGGCGGCTGGTGGATACAGTCGTTCAACTTCCCATAAAACTTGGTCTAAGTAGGGCATTTTTCCCAACTGCTCTATAGTTAAAGAACCAGATGCAGCAAGTTGTAACTGTTCTTCTCTGGCGCGTTGCAAAACTTCTGGGTGGCGTGCTAATTCGGTGACTAACCAAGTTAACATTGCAGTTGTGGTTTCATGTCCAGCAAAAAGTAACAGTACTGCTTGAGCGATAATTTCTGTTTCACTTAAGCTGTTACCCTCTTCATCTCTAGCTTGGATTAATAAACTTAAAGCATCTTTGGTAGGGTTTTGCTGGCGTGCTTTTACAACCTGAGCAACATGCTCTAAAATTTGATTGCGAGCGGCGATCGCTTTACTAAAGGTGGTAAAAGGTAAAGGTAAAGTATTCAGCGCAAAAAAACCATTGGTGAGGTTAGTAAATAAGTTACTTAAGCGGATAACTTCTACACTAGAACTTGTACCTAATAACAGTTGGCTGGCAATATCAAAGGTGAGTTTTTTAAACTCTTCAAACCAAGTAAATTCTTGTTTAACTGCCCATTCTTTAAGATAGCTACAAGTGATTTCTTCCATTGTGGCAAAATAGTTGACTAGTGCCGGGCCATGTAAAGCTGGCATAATCAAACGACGATTGCGACGATGTTCTTCACCATCTTGCACAAATAATGATTCACCTAACAATATTTTGAAATTTTCTGGCCAGCCTTCACGCCAAGAGAAATTTTCTATATGGCTAGAAAGGACAAACTCAACTGCTTCTGGCCCTATCATGGCTACTGTTGGTCTACCTAAAATATGGGTTTTAAAAATCGACCCATAACGCTGATAGCGTTTTTCTGCAAAGTTTACGTCTGCCAAAAAAGACAGGGTTTCGCCAACAACAGGTAAACCAAAGCTTCCGGGTGGTAGTTGCACTTTGTTCATAAAACTTGCGATCGCATCTCGTTCATTTTAATTAACTTTAATTTAAATATCACTTTTGTCTTTCGCTATTGCGGTTGAAATTTTTCTCTGAGAACGACACACTACCGATACCTTGGAGAATACCACGAGCGATTAAACCTAAACCACGACCAATAACTTGGGTTAAAACGAAGACAATACCACTGCCTAAAAAAGATAATAGCGATTGTAGGCGAGGAGCGATCGCATCCCAAAATTCTAGTCCCAGCGTTACAAATAACGGTACACCTGCAAGCTTGGCTAATTCTGCATTGCGCGGCGCGTAAACTGATGTTTTCGCAATTCCCCTTGGTGCTAATACAAATAACTCATAGCGACTTTCAAAAATTGCTTTAGCTTCATTCACATAATTATTTAAACGGTATTTCCAAGACAAATCATTTCTAAACCGTTCAATTTCCCGCGTCGAAATTAACTTGCGAGTATAAAAGTTTTTCTTAATTGCCTCCACATCTGCTAAATAATTTAACAGTGGTTGTAATACTCCATTACCCACTTGAATCAACAAATTTTCTAAAATCATTAATGACTGTGTTTTAGCAGCATCACTATCAGCTAAATAAGTCTGATTATCAATCTGAAAATCTGTTTGAAATAGTAAATAAGAGAGTAACTCTACTACAAAGGGAATTTTATTGAAGATGTCAGTTTGAATAATTCTGGGATTTTGCAGCAATACCTTGACAACTTCAATTTTTTGTCCCCCGATTGGCACTTGGGAAAATTTACCAAAAAAGTCTGTAACTGTAGCTTGCCATAAATCAAACAAAATAGTATTTTTAAATCCCTCTAACTGCTCAATGGTGATTTGAGAAGCACGTAAATCTTCAATTTGTTTGGCTAATTTTTGTAATATTAAATAAAGTAATTCCCGTTTCTTATCTTCCCTGAGAATATCAATTTCTAACGGGACATCTGAAATATTTTCCAAAGAAAATTGTAATTTATTTATACAAGTTGAAAATAAATCAAATTGCAAGGCACTAGGGTTGATTTCTGGGAGCAAAGTTAAAGGTGGCTCTACATTTGTTGGCACAATGACACTACTGGCTGAAGAAATCAATGGTAATTCTTCTGTCGGAGAAATCAATGGTGATTGTTCTGGGGCGGAAATTAACAAATGATGGAGTAGCCAACGCGCCGCTAACAGTTCTCGCCGTTGTCCCGCCAGCACAGCCCGGTCTAGTATTGGTAAGCCTGGGGTTTGTAGTTTGACTGTAATTGTTGCTAGGGAAGCGTTAATATAGCCGATTCCCGATAAACACTGATTTTGCCATAGCCGCAGCCAAGGTATTCGGGGAGGCGGCGAGATGGGAGCCGAAGGCGAGTTAGTATCTAATACCCAATGGGAAGCACCTGCGGCGACTTCTGAAATCACAGCAATAATTTGAGATGCAGGAGTACCTTTAGGGAGATAGCCATTCACCCCAATTGCCCTAATAGCAGCTAATATTTCTCGGTTTTGGACAGCACTCAGCAGTAAAATCGGTAAGTCTGGGTATGAAGTTTTTAGCAGGCGACAAAATTCTAAACCTTGCAACCGACTGTCAAAAGAGCGAAGCTCCAAAGGAGTCGTTTTGCGATCGCTTCCTAAGTCCAAAACCACTAAATTTACTGCTTCTGGGTCTTGATTAGTAAGTTCTGCTAGTATTTGCAAAGCTTCTGTCTCTGTTTCTACTTCTGCGACAACTTGCAAATTCAGCATTGCTTCCAAAGTTACCCGCAGTCCTAAACGGAAAATAGGGTCTTGGTCAACTAGTAATAATTTAAGAGGGCGATCGCTCATCATTGACTCAGATACTAAGCAGCTTCCTACTCATTGTTACCTGTTTTCGTCACCCAATAAATGAATCATAATGACATAGGCGGAGTCTTAGTTGTGTAATTAAATGAACCTCAGTATCAGGCAATGGTTGGCAGAACGCCAGATTGAAATCAGTCAAATTCGAGAATTTTCCCTTGGTCAATTGGCGGGTGTAGCCTACCGCATTGTCCAAGATATGGAAGTTAAAAGCCTTGCACCACTTGATGTCTGTACTTTAGCCGAGGTTTTAGAACTACCTCTGGGTTCTGTTTGGCAAGATATCAAGCTGATTGCGCGACTAACAGAAAGTTTGTTGCGTAGTCTCAGTGAAAAAAAGGCCTTAAAACGTAACGAAGGCACATGGCTGGCGTTTCACATTGCTTATCTCTATGCTTTACATCAAATCATTCAACAAGAAGTCAGTCTGAAAAAACCTTGGCTGAACCGAGCGATGATTTCCAGTCAAGGAGAAATTTTACAGGAAATTATTGGCAAACTCAGTCTGCAAGATGTACAACTCCAAGGATTATTAAAAACTTTAACCCAGGGAAAGTTAACTGATACCCAAGCAGAACAAGCCTTATCTGTAGTGGCGGATTCTTTATTAGTGCAACAAATGAATAATGCTACTATTGCTTGGTTAATTGCGAATGGTGCAGAAGATTTAGAAGCAAAATTATTAACCCAGCGTTTAACTCATTCCCTGAGTGGATATTTACTCAAAGTTGTGGCGGAAAATGCCCCACAACTGGCACAATTACAAAAATTTTTCCAATTAGGTTCTACAAGTAATATTGCTCTTTCTGAATCAGGTAATTTAGGCGCAGCTAAAAATTCATCTGTAGGGGATAAAATTGATTTATGTCGAGAAAATTATCGCGTATTTTTACTAAAAAATCTCAGCCAACCTTTATTTATCGAGTCTTTTGCCCTTAAGGATATTTATATTACCCTCAAAGGTTTAGTAGTAAATACTAATACTCCATCGGTTGATATCAAAAAATGGGCGCAAGAACAGTTAGCAGATAGTGAAAATATTGCTGTGATTGCGGCCGAACCAGGATATGGTAAAACTAGTTTCTGTCAAATTTGGGCAGCAGAAGTAGCCAGAGAACTTTATCCTAATTGGATGCCGGTGATTATTCGCTTGCGGGATATTAAATATGGTCAAACTTTAGCAGAAACTTTGAATTCTGGTTTTGCTTTGAATGCTCAAACTAACTTAAGTAATTGGTTAGAACAAGAACAACCGCGCTGTTTGTTACTGCTTGATGGTTTGGATGAATTACCTGCTGCTAATTTAGGGATAAGAGCCAAGACAATTTTTATGCAGCAGTTAATGGCGTTGCAAGCTAAAGGTAAACATAAAATTATTTTAACTAGTCGCAAAAATGCTTTAGAAGAAATTGAGCCAGATATCTTATCGCAGTTACCACAAATTATTATTCAACCATTAGAACAAGAACAATTAAAACAATGGTTTCAACAGTGGGCAATGTTACAGTCATTACCCGTTGCTCAAAATTTCTTTACCTTCTTAAAGCAATCTGGCTTATTTATCAGTAACTCCAAGTTTCCCGAACTTTCGGCTTTGGTGCGTCAACCATTGTTGCTGTATTTACTAGGGATTTTACATCGTGATGCACTTATAGATGATGAAATTTGGCAATTAGCGCAATCACCTAGTACTACTAAAGTAGTGTGGGAAATTTATCATCGCCTGAGTCGTTGGTTATTAGGTTATCCGGTGACTGGCGGGATTAAAACCATGCTATTGCGTTCTGGTTCGGCTCACATTCATCGTACACAAGAAGCGATCGCCAATTTACTTTCTGGTTGTCATCCCCAAGATTTATTAAACCAAATCCAGGCGATCGCTCTCCAAATTTTACACAGCGATCGCTATCAAATTCATCTCACAGAAACTTCCCCTCCCCCTACCTTACCCGCTTTCTACTTCAAAACTTCCCCCGCAGTACTCAGCGAGAAGTTGCGTGCGGGGGTTTCCCCCGTTGAGCAAACTTCGGTGACCCAACACTCAGCACCCAACACTCAGCACTCAGCACTCCTCACAGAATTTTCTCACCCCAAATTAGGCGAATATCTCTGTGCAGAAGCTATTGCTTATCAACTAAAAATTCTTACCCAGCAGCAAAAAGATGACTACGGAATATTAATTTTTGCTCTTGATTCGCCGCAGAGTGTTGCTCAACATTTATATAAACTTCTTGGTTATGGTGTCCTCACTACAGAAATTAAGCAACTGGTAATTGAAACGTTACTACACCAGCCTCAAAGTGATTTTTCTTTAGATTTATTATTACAACGTCTAGAATTATTTTGGCATGGTTATTGTCAAGGTCGTTGGTTAAATGAAGGAATAGCGCATCAAGCTTGGAATTATTTTCACACACTCGGCAATCCCATAAATGTTGAGCAAATTAATGCCAGTGTAGGCATAAATGTATTTTTATTATTATCTGCTGGTTATCGCTTTACTAAAGTTGCTTTTTCTCCTTGTGGCAATCCGCAAAATGTTGCTGAATTCTACCCAGAAGTTTTGACAATGCTAATGGGTAAAGCCGCGATTTTATCCCATTCTGTTTGGCTCAAACGCATTCTCCCCCAATCTTTAACTCAACTCAATCTCTCTGGCGCATCTTTGTTACAAGTGATGTTAGTTAAAGCCAATCTAGAGCAGACAAATTTGATTAATGCAAATTTAAGTTATGCCAATTTAACTAATGCAAATTTAAGTTATGCCAATTTAACTAATGCAAATTTAAGTTATGCCAATTTAACTAATGCTGATTTAAGTTATGCCAATTTAACTGGTGCTAACTTGACTGGTGCTAATCTTAGCAGCATTAATCTGGAAAATGTCAATCTTGTCAATGCCTGCTTATTTGATGCCATTCTAACTGCTGCTGACCGCGAAATTGCCACGATGAATGGTGCTGTATTCTCTTTAGAACAGTTCTACACCCTGAAAAAATTACTCTCACAGACATCTGTAATGAGTAGCAGCGACAGAGGCGATCAAACAGCAGCTTGGTTAAGCGATACCAACATCGGCACAATTGACGACTCACAAGCAGAACCAATTACTTCAGTTGGTTTATACGATGATGATGATGATGTAGAAGATGAAACGGTATTTAGTGTGAATCCCAGCGATTATGATTGATGTTAAAAAGTAAAAAGTAAAAAGGCAAAAGAAGTAAAAGAATAATGGTCACAAGCCCACGCTAGGGAAGCTCAATTTTACCGTTTACCTTTTTACAGCACTTTTGAATTAAGTGAGGCACAGCACAAATAATAAGTAATGAGTAATAAGTAGTGAATATTAAGTAAATTCTTGACTCATTATTCATTACTCATTACTTTTTTCAATCAGTTGCTGTACCTCATAAACATCAAATCTGCTGTAATTCTACATCTCTACACATCTTCTGATGGATGGCGATAGCCATAAAAGTTAATACTATATTCTGTAATTTTTACGCCCGTTTGTTGTTCAACTTGACGCAACAATTCTTCTGGCAATTCTATATGTACATCCAGAATTTGATTAGTATCGAGACAATTGACATGGCTGTGAGCATCGCTAATATTGCCATATAAGCGACCATCACAGTGTTCGATACATTCAATAATCCCTTGACTGGATAAAGCTTCTAGGTTTTGATATACAGAGGTATGACCAATGTCTTTGCCTTCTTGGTTGAGGCGATCGTAAATTTCTCTCGCAGATAGATGCTCATTTGCTTGCCACAGCAGTTCCAAAATAAAGCGGCGCTGGCGACTAACGCGCATACCCAGCGTTTGACACTGATCTAGCGCATCTTCTAGAGAGCGAATTGGTTTTTTAGCTATCGTTGGTTTTTCCATATTAGATTTCGCTAAGTATTCAGGGAAATTGTGATTTCCAGGTTTATTTTTGTTTTTTGATATAAAAAAATATTATATGATGCTTTTTCTTTCTAACTGTGTTGTGGTTAGCGATCGCTCAATAAATCTCACTCTCTAACTACGGTATTTACAGCTTGTTTAGGGTTGATTCATCGTCTTCCTCGCTAAAGCAAACTCATTACAACTTTAGCTTAAAATTCAAATTAATGTCTACCTTGGGATAGGAGCAGTTTATATGACGCAACATAATGCCGTTAAAGCGGACATCCTGCCCTATGTAAATAACTCATTTAGGTAAAATTTTTAATCTTCTTTTTGCAATTAAAATTGAGCTAAAAAAACTAGAAATCTTTCCTATATAAGGCTTTGAGCAATTACATAGACAAACATCGAAAAAAGAGCGAGTATAATCGATGACTGACAATTTAGTTATAGCTGAAAGGTTATCTATGTCAGATCAATTTACGTTTACCGTTACCAATCAAACCGACCTAGCCATTACAGAGTTGTGGGTGTCTGTTGATGAAGATGAGTGGCTACCATTCACCTTGAGTGAAGAGGGGATTCCATCTGGTGAAACCGCAACAATTGTTTGGGCTGAATATACCAATGATTCACCTTGTGAATGGTACATATCTGCTGTATTTGACGATGAATCAGAATCCGAATCAGCCTTATTTAACTTTTGTGAAGAACCAGATTTAACAATTGGTTGAAGAAGAATTCAGGAGTCAGAATCAATGAGTGAAGGAGAAAGACCTGACCTGATTGAGGTTTAGTGTAGTATTTCAGCATTTATTCGCATCTGCGTACATAATTTATGCTGAATTCTGACTCCTGACTCCTGAATTCTATTTTGATAAAACTTATACCTTTACCAACTAGCTACAGTCTGCGCGATCGCTTCTTTAGCAGCCGCTAATGATTGTTGACGAGCATCATCACCTAAGTTGAGGCTGTCAGCATGGATAAATGTGACATCAGTTAGACCAATAAAACCCAAAATAGTGCGGAGATAAGGTTCTTGATAGTCGTAAGCTGCAAAGGGTGTACCTGGGGGAAAAGTCCCGCCACGAGAGGTAATAATTAACACTTTTTTGCTGCTATCAACTAAGCCTTTATAGCCGTTCGCATCAATTCCAAAGGTACGACCGACACGCACAATTTGGTCAATATAAGCCTTGAAAGTAGAAGGAATATTCAAGTTATACATTGGTATACCAAAAACATAGCGATCAGCAGCCAAAAACTCATCAATTAAACTATCCGAAAGCTGAATCGCCTCCACTAGTTCGGGTGTGCGTGCATCAGGTGGTGTAAAAGCTGCTGCTATCCATAATTCATCTACATGGGGGACAGGATAATGACCCAAATCCCGGTAGGTAACTGTATCACCAGGGTGAGAATCTTTCCAGGATGTCACGAACTCATAAGAGAGCGATCGCGAAATCGAACGTTCACCACGAGGACTAGAATCAATGTGTAGGATGTTTGCCATAAATAAAGCCTAAAAATTATTTGTTGTACAAAGCAGATGCTAACAACAATGTAGTTGAAAGCAATGAAAACAATAATATTGTTGCTAAAGCGATCGCACTCCAGAATAGTTTTAGTTCAATGAATGGTTATGGTTTGATTAATGCAGCCGCAGCCGTCGCTCAAACGTTAGGTCAAACGAGCTTTGCAGATGTACCTGACTTGAGAGGTCGCAATTGGGGTACAGACCTGATCAAAGCATTACTAAAACTAATCTGGTAATCGCCGCAGTTATCCAGGTGATCAAACCTCCTCTTCGAGTTAGAAACATGCTGAATCGTTTAGTTGGTGTAAGGTTGACGCAGGCGTATATTACCAACCACAGAGGCTAATTACCAATATATTTGGTAATAAAATCTTGACAAAACACTGTGGTGGAAATTCGGAAATAAATAAATGATCAACACTGAGGTTAATACTCTTGTGTGCTGCGTTGGCATGAGAAAATCAGATAATACGATCGCAATACAAGCGATAAAGTCAAAGGAAGAAAGATGTCGGATAATTTGAGAAGCCGGGTTGTAACACAGGGTGTACAGCGATCGCCAAATCGAGCGATGCTCCGGGCTGTTGGGTTTGAAGATGCCGATTTTAACAAGGCAATTGTCGGTATTGCCAATGGTTACAGCACTATTACCCCTTGCAATATGGGGATAAACAAATTGGCACAAAGGGCAGAAGCTGGTATTAAAATTGCTGGAGCAATGCCGCAAATTTTCGGAACAATTACCATCAGTGATGGCATTTCGATGGGAACGGAAGGGATGAAATATTCCCTGGTGTCAAGAGAAGTGATTGCCGATTCCATTGAAACTGCTTGTACTGGACAAAGCATGGATGGCGTATTGGCCATTGGTGGTTGTGATAAAAATATGCCAGGGGCAATGCTGGCGATCGCCCGGATGAATATTCCCGCGATTTTTGTCTACGGTGGTACAATCAAACCCGGACATTACAACGGTCGTGATTTAACTGTAGTCAGTTCCTTTGAAGCGGTGGGACAATACAGTGCTGGCAAAATTGACGAAGCTGAGTTAACAGCCGTTGAACAAAATGCTTGTCCGGGTGCGGGTTCCTGCGGCGGGATGTACACAGCTAACACCATGTCTTCGGCATTTGAAGCAATGGGGATGAGTTTACCTTATTCTTCCACAATGGCAGCCGAAGATGCCGAAAAAGCCGACAGTACAGAAAAATCTGCGTTGGTGTTAGTCGAAGCAATTCGCAAGCAATTATTACCACGCCAGATTATCACCCGTAAATCTATAGAAAATGCTATTGCGGTAATTATGGCAGTTGGCGGTTCCACTAATGCAGTATTGCATTTTTTGGCGATCGCTAGTGCGGCTGGTGTGGAATTGACCATCGATGACTTTGAAACTATCCGTGGTCGAGTACCTGTGCTGTGCGATTTAAAACCCAGTGGTAGATACGTCGCTACAGATTTACACAAAGCTGGCGGTATTCCTCAAGTCATGAAAATGCTGCTGGTAAATGATTTGCTACATGGTGACTGTATTACCATCACAGGTCAAACCATTGCCGAAGTTCTTGCCGATGTGCCGAATGAACCAAGCCCTGACCAAGATGTGATTCGTCCTTGGGATAAGCCGATGTATGCTCAAGGTCACTTGGCAGTTCTCAAAGGTAATCTGGCTACGGAAGGCGCTGTGGCGAAAATTACCGGGGTGAAAAAACCAGTCATTACCGGCCCAGCTAGAGTATTTGAATCGGAAGAATCTTGCTTAGATGCAATTCTGGCAGGCAAAATTAAAGCTGGTGACGTGATTGTGATTCGTTACGAAGGCCCCAAAGGCGGGCCAGGAATGCGGGAAATGTTGGCTCCCACCTCGGCAATTATTGGTGCTGGCTTGGGTGATGCTGTCGGATTAATTACCGATGGCAGATTCTCCGGGGGGACTTACGGGATGGTAGTTGGTCACGTTGCACCAGAAGCAGCTGTAGGAGGAGCGATCGCCTTAGTCGAAGAAGGTGATACTATCACCATTGATGCACCATCACGGCTATTGCAGTTGAATATTTCTGATGAAGAATTAGCCAGTCGCCGTGCTAATTGGCAACCCCGCCCACCTCGTTACACTAAAGGCGTATTGGCGAAATATGCCAAGTTGGTATCTTCCAGCAGCCTTGGTGCAGTGACAGACTTAGGCTTATTTGATAGTTAATCAACCGCAGATAGACGCAGATAAATAAACATAATCTCTGCGTCTCTGCAAAATTGGATGAACGAGCTTAATTCTGATAGATATTGATATGTGCGCCTTTAAATTGTTTCAGCAAGCCAATTACTATAATCGGCATAATGTTGGTAGAGGTTATCTATATTATTGATGTCAAAACTGTTGAAAGCCTTACCATCAGTCCCATGTAATCGTTGAACAAACTCGATAAAAGAACCATAGGGATTACTAGGAGCAACAAACATCTGCTTGAGTAACGCACCAGACTCATCACTGTATGATAATACTGGTGTCATAAACTTCCACCCTAATTCTGCCATTTGGTGATGTAGTTCCTCCATATCAGCTTCTGGATCGATGTTGTAAGCAGTATGCTGAATCCCTTCACCATAGAGATTGATAAACTTATTAATTGGTGAATTAGGATCTTCACTTACCGATAATCCAGTCATAGTTGCCCACGGATACTCGGCACTGATGCCACTAACTAAGGCAATGTGAGTAGCGGGAAAACACACAGTCTTAAGCCTCATATGTTCATTGAAACCAAGCAAACTCCATTTTGAGAGGAACCTTTGTTCATCTTCAAATGACGCAACATAAGTAATATGGTCAATATGTCGAATACTTTGAAGGATATCACTTGTATTCTTTTCAGGTAAAACAACTGAGTTTGGTATCATAATTCCAATTTTCTGCTAACACTCTTAATTTGCCTAATATCAAATTTTTCCTATCTATTAAAAGCTAGAACAAGTAACAAAGGCTTGATTAATTATTTCTGATATTTGCTACTGCTTATAGATAGAAATTATGCTGTTTTGTTTTCGTCTTTGTTACTCTAAATTTTTTAGAGCTTATAACCTCATACTTGATATTTTTTAAACTCTCAAACTTTTAATAACGATGCAAGGAAAGTTAAGACAGTTAAGAAATTTTGTATCAAAGCATAAAAGCAATTTATATATTTTTTAGAATTTATAGTTTTTACTTATTAAAATAAATTAATTAGGACTGACGCATAAAAACGAAAAATCAAGAGTTTTGGCGAGGGTGCAAGGGTACAGGGTATAGGGGTGTATATATCTAAAACCCTTACGCCACAAACCCTTACACCCAATCTTCATAGACAATCTTTGTGCGTAAGTCCTGTTAATAAAAAATAGCTTACTCAATTAAGCCTGGCAAACAACAGTTAACTAACATTCAATTAGCCATTTTTTAACTGAAAAATCGGTAAAAATCTTAAACCATAAATTAGGCACTAACTAAGTTATGGTTTAAATGCTTAAGCTCTGGTTTAAAGTCCTGTATTAACTTGACTTCTCTTAACTAAACGCTTGGCTTTTCCTTCACTACGAGGTAAGCTCTGTGGTGGCATCAACTTGACTTTAGCAGTTATCCCTAAACGATGTTCAATGTTAAATATTAATTGCTGCTCTAGCTCAAAAAGTAAAGTTTGTTCTTGCGAAATTGAATTACAAACTTCAACCCAAATTTCAATATCATCAATTAAATTGATATTATCGTCAATCACAATCTGGTAATGAGGTATAATCCCAGGTAATCTCAATAAGACATCCTCAATTTCCGCAGGAAATAAAGTTTTATCTTTTATTCTAATTAAATCGTTAATACGACCCTTAACACGATCCATCCGGGTCAGAGTTCGACCACAAGCACAAGGTTGATAAAATAGGCGTGTAATATCACCAGTTCGGTAGCGAATTAGGGGTGTAGCCTCTTTAGTAATGGTTGTTAATACAAGCTCTCCATATCTTCCTTCTTCCATTTGTTCCCCTGTTTCTGGGTTAATAATTTCTGGAATAAAGTGATCTTCGTAAATATGCAACCCAACTCGATGAGGACACTCATGAGCCACCCCAGGGCCAATTACTTCGCTTAGTCCATAAGTATTATAAGCTACTATATTCCAACGTTTTTCAATGTCATCTCGTAATGCTTCACTCCATGATTCAGCACCAAAAATCCCCGCAGCCACAGACAATGAACGTAAATCAATACCTTCTTTTTCTGCCACTTCACCGATAGTGTATATGTAGCTAGGAGTACTCAATATAATGCCACTGCTAAAATCTTGTAAAAGTGTTAAATTCCGTTGCGGTGAGGAGCCAGAAGCCGGAACTACTGTAGCACCGATGCGTTCAATACCGTAATGAAAACCTAACCCACCAGTGGCAAGACTGTAACCGTAAGTGTTCTGGACGATAATCCCTGGTTCTGCACCACTAGCGGCTAATGCTCGTGCCGTTAGTTCCGACCATAGGTTTAAATCGTTATGAGTATAACCAACTACTGTGGGTTTGCCAGTAGTACCAGACGAGGCATGAAGTCGAATAATTGAATCCATTTGGACTGCAAACATTCCAAATGGATACTGTTTGCGTAAATCAGCCTTAGTCGTAAAAGGAAGCAGGGAAATATTTTCTACAGACCGAATATGACCAGGATGTATGCCAATAGCATCAAGCTTTTGTTTGTAAAAGGGTATGTTTTCATAAGCTCTTTCTACACATTTTATTAGTCGGTTTTTCTGTACTTCATATAATTCTTCCCGTGGCATGGATTCATACTTGCGATTCCAGATGTATGGTTCAAGAACTAATTTATTCATTGTCCTTAGAAAATGTTTTAACAGTCAAACTTGGAATATCATTTTCGTAAGAAAAAAGACAAGGACAGTTAAGACAGTTAAGGAAATATTTCACAGTTTTTTTAAATGTTCAGTAAGTCGATGCAATAAAACCAAACTATAAGACTCATATTTGATTTATGAAAAAAATCAGTACACCCAGATCAGCCGTCTTTCCTACTCCCTACCTACATAACTAGATTCAGAAATCAAATCGGATTCCTATATATAAATAAAAGTAAATAAGGCTCAAACCCTTTCTCCCCCTGCTCCCTGCCTTATTCTAATAATAATTATTTACACCGACCTACTTAATATATGTTCCAGGTATCGCTTCCCCAATCCCTCCACTCAGATTTACCTCTCACTGCCCTTGCACCCATGCAAGATGTGACAAATCTCAAGTTTATGAAGGTCATTGCTCATTACGGCAAACCTGACTACTTCTTCACTGAATATTTTCGCGTCAATGAAACATCACGGCTTAATCCCAAGATTCTGGCATCTATCACAGAAAACGATACTGGTTGCCCTGTTTTTGCTCAAATGATTGGTGAAAGCATTCCTGATTTAGTCCGAACAGCAAAGGAACTCTGTGGTTATAATATCGCTGGAGTTGACTTAAACATGGGTTGTCCCGCACCGAGAATCTACCGTAAACAAGCTGGAGGTGGATTACTACTTGTGCCAGAAAAAGTAGATCGCATTTTGGCTGAACTCAGACAAGCAGTTAATGATCGACCTTTGAGTGTCAAAATGCGCTTGGGCTTTGAAAATAGCGATACTTTTTTCCAAATTCTAGATATCATCAATCGCCACAGTATTGATTTGTTGAGTTTACATGGTCGCACGGTAAAAGACAGATACCAAGGCCGGGTAAATTACGCCTTGATTGCCCAAGCGGTCAGACACGTCAATTGTCCCGTCCTGGCTAACGGAAACATCTACTCGGCAGCACAAGCAATGTCGGTGCTTGACCAAACAGGTGCGGTTGGTGTGATGGTAGGCCGTTGGGCAATTGGTAATCCCTGGATTTTTCATCAAATTCGCCAAGCATTGCGCTCTGAGCCAATTACGCCTGTTCCTTTAACAGAAGTACGCCACTACATTGACCGTTTATACCAAACTCCAGAAGCACCCAATATCCCAGAACGAGCGCGTATCGGCTACCTCAAACTATTTCTCAACTACATTGCTCTCAGTGTTGACAGCCAAGGTCATTTCCTGCGGCTAATGCGACAAGCGCAGACCGAAGTTGAACTTTTTCAGATATGCGATCGCTTTTTGTTGGCTGACCCTGCACAGACTTTAGCCTTAGCTCCTTTAATAACCAAAGACTTAACCTGACTGTTCAAGATAGGGATTAGGAAATTGTATTTGAGGAGCTTAAAGAATGGAAACCTTCTGGTGACAAGAAACGGTCGAATCTAAAACATACATTACTCATTACTCATTACTTTTAAGTGGCAGTTGTTTTGCGAATAGTAGCAGCAGTAATACGATCAACCAATCCTGGCACAATTAGCCTTGCCCAAGGTAGTATCTTACCCTTCAAAGTCATGATATGTTCTCGTTTACGGCGCTCCATTGCCCAGATAATTTGACGCACACACTCTTCCACGGGCATATTGCCTTGGCTTTCATCACGCGGACTTTTACCTAATGGTTTTCCATCTGCGCCCAAGGCGCGTTGGCGAATATCTGTGGCGACAAAACCCGGCGAAATAACCACTACATCTACTCCTGTTTGCTGCAATTCCATCCGCAATGTATCAAAGAAACCTTGCATAGCATGTTTACTAGCAACGTAACCTGTACGAGTGGGTACACCTGTTTTGCCGCAAATGGAAGAAATTGCCACCAATAGTCCTCGACTGGCTTTCAAGTGGGGCAGGGCATAATGAGTACAGTAGACAGCACCCAAATAGTTAACCTGCATTACCCGTTCAAAAATTGAAAGATCAGTCACTTCATCAAAGCAAGTCAGCATTCCAATGCCGGCATTGTTGATTAAGATATCAATCTTTCCAAACTTAGCGATCGCTTTTTCCATCAACTGCTGACAAGCTTCTGGTTGAGTGACATCTGTTGGTACTGCAATCACCTCCGCAGAATAATTTGTACAAGCACTCAGCGTTTGTTCTAATCCTTCTTGATTGCGAGCAGCCAAAACTAAATTTGCACCCTGTTGGGCTAATGTAATTGCCAGCGTTCTGCCAATTCCAGCCGATGCACCCGTGAGAACAATGGTTTTGTTAGCAAATATCACTTTGTGTCCTTTGCGGTTTGATAAATTAAGCTTTTCGGGAATTTTTGCTCAGTACTCAGCACTTGCAAACTGGGAGTATAATTTCACCATCTGACATCCTTATGTGTTTTCTTGAGGAATCATGATCGTAAATGTCGTACCTGTACCTACTTTACTTTCTACGATAATTTCTCCTTGATGTAGCTCTACACATTTTTTGACAACTGCTAACCCTAACCCTGTTCCAGCAATATTTTCAACATTTTGGCATCGGTAAAAAGGCTCATATATTTTATGTTGCTCTGCTAATGGAATCCCAATTCCTTGATCAATAACTTGAAAAGTGATCAATTCCGCCTCAGATTTTAATTTTAAATAAATTGCGGTTTCGTTATTTGAATATTTGATAGCATTTAATAACAAATTACTGAGAATAGAATACAAGAGCTTTTCATCAATATTGGCTTTAAAAATAGAACCCCTTTTTTGAAATCGGATCATATTTGCCTTTTTAGCAAAAATCTGTAAATCTTCTACTAAATTTAAACAAAAATTTTCTAAATTTATCACTTGCAATTTAAAATCCAATTGACCTGCTTCGGCTCGCGTTAAAATTAATATATCCGTTAATATGTGATTCATGATTTTAGCAGAAGATTGAATACGAAAAATATTCTTTAAATGCTGTTCATCTACTAAAGTTTCGAGACTTTCTTTTAATAACTGTGATGAAAGTAAAATTATACTTAAGGGTGTCCGAAATTCATGAGAAATCATAGAAAATAATTGAATCTTTAAATCACCTATTTTCTTTTCTTGAGCTAAAGAAAATTCTAAGGCTCTAATTTGCTCACGTTTAATCCATTGCTTTTCCAGAATTATACATAAGCCAAGAATTATGATTAAAATTAAAAATGTTGTAAAAATTTCTATAAGAATTCGGAAATAAATACTTTGTTTTGATTGTTCTAACGAATCTTGGAGATGAGTTTGTTCTTCTGCTTTAATCTCTGCCATGACCTGCAAGATTTTTTCTCGAATCTGAACACTTCTAACGGTAATATTATTTTGGATTAACATTGACTTTTTATCTTTTTGGTAAAGTTCTATAGATTGCTCCAACAGAGATAATCTTTGATTGACTAATAAATTTAAACTTACCAATCGTTTTTCTTGACTCCCATAAGAATGTATTTGTTTTTGTAATATTTGCAGTTGAGAGCGCATATCTGCCTTTGCGTGATAATAACGCTGCAAATCCTGACTACTACCTAAAAAAATATATCCTCGTCTAGCTGATTCTGCGGCGGTCATTGCGCCATAGAAATTTGTCAAAGCATTGAGAGTTTGATATGTCTGCTGCACCCTGTTAGCTCCAGATTTGATTTCATCTGTGTTTTTCAACGAAACAAAACAGATAATTACCATCAGCAACAGGGTTAAACCAAAACCTCCCGTAATCCATTTTCCTGGGAAAGTCCATTTGATCAATTGCTGAGTCATAGATTGAGTTAAACAATAGTTACTTATACATGATAAATTTAAGGCATTGCTGATATATTTGCCTGTTACTCAATAAAAGATCAAATATGCGGATTTTAGTAGTTGAAGATGATATTCAACTCGCAGAAGTACTAGCAGAAGCACTCAACAGACGACAATATGTGGTGGATATTGCCAAAGATGGAGAAGCCGCTTGGAACTCTACACAATCCATGAAATATGATTTAATAGTCCTGGATATCACCTTGCCTAAGCTAGATGGAATTAAGTTTTGTCACCAATTACGTACTGTCGGCATAAACAATGCTGCACATCGTAATGCAACTATACCAGTGTTAATGTTAACAGCCCGTGACACCGTAGCTGACAAGATTGCTGGGTTAGATGCTGGTGCAGATGATTATGTAGCCAAACCATTTGATTTAGAAGAGTTAATGGCTAGAATTCGTGCGTTACTTAGACGGGGTAGTTCCAGCAGCACAGTAAGTCTGTTATGGGAAAAATTATACCTCAATCCCAGCACCTATGAAGCTACTTACGATGGCTATCCCTTATCATTAACTCTCAAAGAATATGCAATTTTAGAATTACTGGTTGCTAATGGTAGACGAGTACTAAGTCGTTCTAGCATTATTGAACAAGTTTGGTCAGTTGATGAATCTCCTGTTGAAGAAACAATCAGATCCCATATTCGGTGCATTCGACAAAAGCTGAAGGCGTTAGGTGCAGCAGAAAACTTCATTGAAACTGTTCATGGACTAGGATATCGCTTGAAATAGTCATCATGATGCTCATCTCATCAGCAGCGTTGAAAATTTAGCCATGATTATCTACACGAATTATACACAAACTCTACACGAGGGTTGCACATCAATATAATATTATGATGTTTGACCTTAAAAAGATAAATATCAAATTCAATTGTTAAGTATTGAATTTGGTATTCAATTGTTTCTATTTAATCATTTATCAGGGTTCATAAAATTTACGTGATTTGGAGTCATTAAATAAAACTGAGTTGACTAAGCTTATGAATAAATGTGACCGTGGTAGTGGTAGATATTACAATCGGATTTTAATTAATTGAGCTTTGTTCATCTATTACTTTCCGAAATTTTTAAATAAGCTAATAAAAACCTCTATTTTCTCTGTAAGAATAATTACCACTATCCTGTAAGTTTGCTGTTGTTATAAATTTTAGTTGGCAAATTTAGTACAGCTTAGTGTTTGATTAGCTTGCAAAGATAAAGGTTTAGTAAGTAGTTAAACATAATTAATTACACAAAGTCATTGCGAATGGAGCGAAGCGAAGCAATCGCAAGGGCTGGGATTGCTTCGCTTCGCTCGCAATGACTGTAATTAATTTTGCGTGTTTACTTATTGCCTTTAGGTTTTTATTATTTTTGTGTTTTCCCTTATTTTTAAAAGTAAAATCCAAGATTACTTCTGTGTTTTACAAGGACTGTGGCTGAGGTAAATGGATAGAGTCAGTTTTGTGCAGATGTCATAACTGCACATACTTGTTTTTTTGTTAAATAGTCTTAATGAAAATTATGAATAGCCCAAAAGTTAAAGGCTCGAAAGATAAAGCACTCTTAAAAAAGAAAATCCTTTCTATTTTAGCGATCGCTATTACTGCTATTTTTTCTATCGGTGTGATAGTTGGTGGTTTTCTTGACAGAGAAGTGAAAGCACAGTCTGTTGATGCAACTCTACCCAGTAGATTCGGCCGGATGTTTCGTAATCTACCACCCTTTGCGCCACCCAGCCCGATTGTTAAAAATGCTCTGATGGAAATGGGTAAACCAGGGGGTATCTTAGATGCTAAAGACAATTTAGCCGCAGGGCCAATAGCTCTCATTACTGATCCTACTCTCAACGTTAACAATCCCAACAACCCTACCCATACAGCTGGTACAACCTTTATGTCCCAGTTTTTGGATCTTGACATAACCTTTGATACGACATCTCGACTAGGCCAAGTAACACCTCCAGTCTCGGCAACAAACTCTCGAACCGCAGCCTTTGACCTTGATAATATCTACGGTTCTGGGCCGATAGGTTCGCCAAATCTATACGACCCTCAAGATCCAAGTAAACTGAAACTTGAAAGTGGCGGTTTGTTTGAAGATTTACCGAGAGATGCAAACAATCGAGCGATTATTGCCGACCCACGCGGTGATCAGCATCTCATTATCAGTGGATTGGTAACTGCGTTCTATAGCTTTCACAATCATCTGGTGGATTTAGTTAGATCCCAGTCTCCTAATATCTCGAACGATGATGTTTTTCGTCAGGCTCGTCAATTGACCACATGGCACTACCAATGGACAATTCTCCATGAATTTTTGCCCCTGGTAGTTGGTCAAGATATGGTGAATGACATCTTAAAAAATGGGCGTAAATTTTATAATCCCTTGCCAAATAGAGGATTTATCCCGGTTGAGTTTCAAATTGGTTATCGTATCGGTCACAGCATGATCCGGCCTTCTTACCGAGCTAACTTGGCTGGTGACAATGGCAAGCCCTTCTTTGCATTCATTTTCGATCCTTCTCAAGAGGGAAAACCTGATCCAGATGACCTCCGTGGTCGAGCAAGAGCAGCACGACGCTTTATTGGCTGGCAGACATTTTTCGACTTTGGAGATAATCAAGTCAGACCGAATAAATTAATCGATACGAAAATTTCTAGCCCACTGTTTAACTTGCCACTTCAGACTATTGGTTCCGGTACTCCTCCGACTTCACTTATCCAACGTAACCTGCTCCGACACCTGACTTGGCTACTACCATCTGGTCAAAGCATCGCGCAGAAGATGGGTGTACCTGTACTTAGTAAGTACGACTTGGCAGAACTGCGGAGTATTTACCCTACCTTCGACACCTCCACACCGCTTTGGTACTACATCCTCAAAGAAGCTGAACTGAAAGAAAAAGGCTTGCATCTAGGCCAAGTTGGCGGTCGGATTGTTGGTGAGGTAATTATCGGTCTGCTTCAGGTTGACCCAAATTCTTATCTCAATGTAAATCCGTCTTGGGTACCGACTTTACCCACCAAAACTGGTAAACCTCAAGATTTTCGGATGACTGATCTCTTAACTTTTGCTGGTGTAGATCCGGCTAGTCGTGGTCAGTGATGTTATTCAGGACTGACGTAAATGTCACAATTGCTGGTTGGTGCGTGACGCTATAAATCTGATGACTACGTTCAAATCTTCTCGTTGTGTCACACACCCTACAGAAAAAATATGCCAGTTGCGTAAGTCCTATTATTATTTGACTTTTAATAACATAGTTTGGTTTATTTCCACCGACCTCACTACAACTGAGCAGCTTGATAAAATATCCAAACAGTAAAGAAAGCAAGTGAGCATAACTCACCTGCTTTTTGCTTTTTTATAAAAATTCTCTAAATTTACCTGTTCCTAGTATTTCCTTAACCTTGATTCAGTAAATTTTCGAGGACGATTTACACAGAAAAATTAGTCTCTACTTAATTTGCAGTATATACAAAAACACTCAATGCAGTCGCATAGAACTTGTTTTATCGGGACTGCCTAATTGAAACCTAATTCTATGTTTACGAGCGATAGACAGACTTCTTTCGCTCTAAATTTCATGAGCTATACATCTGAGGAAAAATAGTAATGTCAATTCAATTTAATGGCTCTTATTCTGAGAACTTTGATAGTTTGGCATCTTCTGGGAACAGTAATGTAGTTCCTACTGGTTGGGCATTGTTGGAAACTGGAACCAGTGCAAATGTAAACGGACAGTACACGGCTGGTACTGGCTCTAATACCGCAGGCGATACATACAGTTTCGGTGCAACAGGTTCTAGTGAGAGAGCTTTTGGAACCTTGCTTTCAGGTACGATAACTCCCACAATCGGCGCAAACTTTACAAATACAACAGGTAGCACAATTACAACATTGAATTTGTCCTATAGAGGTGAACAATGGCGTTTGGGTGCAACTGGTAGGGCTGATCGCTTGGATTTTCAGTACAGTCTAGATGCAACATCTTTAAATACAGGAACTTGGGTAGATGTTGATAATTTAGATTTCAGTTCCCCTGTAACTACTGGAACTGTAGGGGCGCTGGATGGAAATGCGAATAGCAGCCAAATCACCACAACAATTACAGGGCTAAATATCCCCGTTGGAGCCACTTTTTGGTTCCGTTGGCTGGATTTTAACGCCTCCGGTTCAGATGATGGCTTGGGGATTGATGATTTTTCCTTTTCTACTGGAGTCACGTCGCCTGCGGTTCCCACAGTGGCGATCGCAGCTACCGATGCAACCGCCGCCGAATCTGGAACAGAACCAGGAACTTTCCGCATCACCCGCACAGGCGATACAACCAATGCGTTGACTGTTAATTACACTGTCGCTGGTGGTGCAAATCAGACAGACTACACACCAAACCTGACGGGTAGTGTGATCATCCCTGCTGGACAGTCCTTTGTGGATGTCACAATTACACCCGTGGATGACTCGCTGGTGGAAGGGAATGAAACAGTTACGCTGACGCTGGTGGATGCTGCTGATTATGATTTAGGTGCAACTGCCACAGCTACAGTCACAATTACCGATAATGATGTTGCGCCTGGGGCAGTTCGTATTCATGATATTCAAGGCACAGCACATATTTCACCACTCAATGGCCAAGGTGTGGTGAATGTCGCCGGGATTGTTACAGCGATCGCTTCTAACGGCTTCTACATCCAAGACCCGAATCCCGATAATAATGATGCAACCTCCGAAGGGATTTTTATCTTCACTGGTACTACTTCGGCTATTCTCAGCGCCCGTACTGTCGGCGAAGCAGTTTTAGTTAGTGGTACGGTATCAGAGTTTCGTCCTGGTGGTAGCTCTAACAACCTGACTATTACCCAAATCGGTAATAACAACAGCGTACAGAGTTTGAGTGTGAGTGCTTGGACAACTGCACCAACTACCACTATTACCCCAACAATACTAGGCAATGGCGGACGGACGATACCCACCCAGGTAATCAATGATGATACTAATGGGAATGTAGAAACAGGTGGAGATTTCGATCCGGTAAATGAAGGTATCGATTTTTACGAAAGTGTAGAAGGAATGTTGGTGCAAATCAATAACGCGATCGCCACATCTCCAACCTCCAACTTTGGTACTTCTGAAGAAATCTGGGTGCTGGCAGATAACGGTGCTAATGCCACAAGTATTACTGAGCGCGGTGGCAGCTTGATTACAGCCACGGACTACAATCCAGAACGGATTCAAATTGATGATTTAATCAATGGCTCAATCACATTGCCTGATGTAAATGTCGGCGCTCAACTCAGTACAATTACAGGTGTGGTCAGCTATGATTTCAACAATTATGAAGTCCTGGTTCCATCTGCACCGACGGTAGTACAGGCATCTACTTTACAAAGAGAAGTTACAAACTTAACAGGCACTGCTGATCAATTGACAGTTGCTACTTTCAACGTGGAAAATCTTGATCCTGGTGATGGTGCAACTCAGTTTGCTAACTTGGCTAACAGAATTGTGAATAACTTGCGATCGCCTGACATTATTTCTCTAGAAGAAATTCAGGATAATAATGGGGCGATTAATGACAGTGTAGTTGATGCCAGTGTAACTTTTCAGACATTGATAGATGCGATCGCTCAAGCTGGTGGCCCTACCTACGAATATCGTCAAATTAACCCAGTGGATGATACCAACGGTGGTGAACCTGGGGGTAATATTCGTGTCGGCTTCTTGTTTAACCCCAATCGCGTCAGCTTTGTTGACCGTCCTGGTGGTGGTTCCACTACGAACATTTCCGTCACTAATGTTGATGGTAATCCCACCCTTTCTACCAGTCCTGGGTTAATTGACCCGACAAACCCCGCTTTCAGCAGCAGCCGTAAACCTTTAGTTGGTGAGTTTATCTTTAACGGTCAAAGTGTTTATCTCATTGGTAATCACTTTAACTCTAAAGGTGGCGACCAACCTTTATTCGGGCCAAATCAACCGCCAGTTCTTAGCAGTGAAGCGCAACGCCAGCAACAAGCCACAATTGTTAGAAACTTTGTGCAAGAGGTTTTGACAATTGACCCCAACGCAAATGTAATTGTGCTGGGTGACTTGAATGATTTTGAGTTTTCTAATCCCCTCACCACATTAGAAAGTGCGGGACTGACTTCTTTAATTGAAACGCTACCAGCAAACGAGCGTTACACCTATAACTTTCAAGGTAACGCCCAGGTACTTGACCATATTTTGGCAAGTCAGAACTTGGTGAATAACTTAGATGGCTATGATGTTGTTCATATCAACTCAGAGTTTTTTGATCAAGACAGCGACCATGATCCTGTTGTAGCGAGGTTTAATTTACCACCAGCCAACCAAGCACCAACGGCGGTGACATTTAATAATACTGTTACCAGTATCAACGAAAATACCAACACAACTAACCGCATCAAAGTTGCAGATATATCTATTACCGATGATGGACGAGGTACAAATAACCTGAGTTTGACTGGTGCAGATGCGAGTTTATTTGAAATCGATAATTCTGTATTGTATCTGCGGGCTAACACTAACTTAGATTTTGAAACCCGTTCTAACTACAGTGTGACGGTGGCTGTTGATGATCCGACAGTTGGTAATACTCCCGATGCTACTGCTAATTTCTCCTTAGCTGTCAATAACATCAACGAAACACCAATTGCGAATAATGACAGCGCCACTACCACTGATATTCAACCAGTAATTATTAATGTCTTAGCTAATGATAGCGACCCAGATAGTAATCCCCTGACTATCAACAGCTTTACCAATTCTACAACAGGTACTGTAGTCAGAAATAACGACAACACCTTTACCTACACACCGGAAATTGGCTTTACTGGGACTGACAGTTTTACTTACACCGTTAGCGATGGTAATTTAACCACCACCGCTACAGTTAATCTCACCGTTACCCTTGGTAGTAACCAGATTAACGGCACTAACGGCAGTAATATACTTTTGGGAACTAGCAGAATCGATATTATCCGAGGTTTGGGGGGTAACGATATTATTAGCGGCTTAGGTAATAACGATGTCATCTATGGTGGAGATGGCAAGGACATGATAGATGGTGGCGCTGGTAATGACAGTCTCTATGGTGAGAATGGCAATGATATTCTGACTGGTGGAGATGGCAATGACACCTTGAATGGTGGTGCGGGTGACGATATGCTGCTTGGGAATGGTGGTAATGACATCCTCATCGGTGGCTTAGGTCGAGATATTCTGACTGGTGGCAATGGGAGAGATAGCTTTTATCTGAATAATGGGGCTGGAAATGCGGATATCATCACTGACTTTGTATCGGGCGTTGATAGCTTTGTGATTTCGCAGTCAGAGTTTGCGTTTAACCAGGTAATAGGTACACTAGAGCCTAGTTTATTCCGTCTGGGTACAAGTGCCACCGCAGCCAGCGATCGCTTTATCTACGACAGAAGTAGCGGTAAACTATTCTTTGATCAAGATGGTATTGGTAGTGTCGCCAAAGTCCAAATAGCGCAAATATCTAATCGACCAACTCTGAGCAGTACTGATTTTAATGTGATTGCATAACGGAGTAATATCTAAGACTTACATAGGGGTGTATCTAACTCTTACACCCCTACACCCAATCTTCACACGCCAGTTTACTCAAGTCGCATTATTTTAATTTTGCTCCCCGAACTATCAGCCGCAACCACAGCCACCCTAACCCACTGCCAATAAAATAATAGGGGAAATCTACCCAAGTGAAAGCTGTACCCATTAACATTCTTCCCCACCAAAATGAACGCACCCAATTTAAAAAAGGTGGATGCCATAACTGCATAAATTCTAATAAACAAGTAATGGCTAATACCCATAAAGGGATTTGCCAAACTGCCTTACGAGTCGGAATAAATAGAAATGCCAACAAGCACCAAAATATTTCATAAAAAATTCCTCCTACTTCTTGGTTCAACCACCCAAGAGAATAGCGATAGTGGCTGTATAAAAGTCCAACAGGCAGAACAATAATTAGTGAAAGAATGGTGCGCCAGCGAATGTTTGTCAGTGATAACATTGAGCATTTCCGAATTATAGGGGGGAAAAGGTAGACAAGGGAGACAAGGGGGACAAGGGAGAGAGATATAACAGTTGAAGAAGTATAGGTGAGTAAATTTAAAAGGCATACATGCTAGGTATAGTCAGACTTTTACCTTCTACCTCATCTCGACTGCGCTCGGCGACCTTCTGCCACATTTATAAATCATTGAGGATTGCGATATTTTGTTTTAGCTAAAAGTGCTGTCCCGTAAGCGGCTTCGGTGTAAACTGAAGCAACGACAGGTACTCTTAAATGTCGTTGACGAATAGCAGTCCAAGTAGAATTTGCTGCACCGCCACCTGCTGTATATACTCGTTGTACTTGATTTGCGCCCAAGCTTTGTAATAGTTCATATCCCCTGGCTTCTATCCGCGCAATACTTTCTAGTAAACCGTGTAAAAATTCTTTTGGTGTTTCTGGGCGGGGTGTCAGTCGTGGTGGTAATTTGGGGTCATTGATTGGAAAGCGATCGCCTGGTTGTAACAAGGGATAATAATCTAAGTTGCTGACTTTGGCTGGATCAATTTCTCTACTCAAATTTTCTAACTCTGCATTCGTAAAAAATTCTCGCAACACTGCACCACCCGTATTAGACGCACCGCCAGTCAACCACAAATCACCAAACCGATGACTGTAAATTCCATATCTGGCATCTTCTATCCGAGTATGGCTCAATAATTTCAGTACCAAGGTTGAACCCAGCGATGTCACAGCTTCTCCTGGTAATTCTGCACCACTGGCAATAAAAGCAGCAATACTATCAGTTGTACCCGCACATACTAAGCAATCGCGGCGAAAACGAAATTGCATTGCAATATCTGGGCGAATTTCGGCGATGGGTGTCCCTGGTGCTAAAACTTGCGGTAACTGAATCGGTATTGCTAGTTGGTTTAACCATTCTGGATATTGCAAAGCTTCCACGTCATAGCCTAGCTTTAAAGCATTGTGGTAATCACTAATACCCAATTGTCCATGCAACAAAAAAGCTAACCAATCGGCTTGGTGGAAGAAATAGCGAGCTTCTGCAAAAAATTGTTGCTGTGACATCCACAGAAGTTTGGCAAGGCTAGAAGTAGCACTTAATACTGTATGGTTTGGTGGTGCAATTTCTCTTAGCTGCTCTAGTACCACCGCCCCCCGTGCATCGTTGTAAAGTAAAGGCTCATCTACAGGCTTACCAGCCCCATCACAAAGCAAAACAGTAGAGGAAGTACCATTAATAGCGATCGCTTTGATTTGTTGTCGCAATGGCTCAGGAATCTCGGCTAACAAACTCCATAAAGCCCGACTCCAATGGTCAGCATCCTTCTTCTGCCAAGGATAGCGCACCTCTGTTTGCACATTGCCTTGCTCATCAATTACCACCGCCCTTGCACCAGAGGTTCCATAATCAATCCCTAAATACAAATCCATATTTTTATAAATTTTTATTGATCGAGAGTAAAACCCTATCCCCTTGTGGGTGGGGTTATAAGCGAGCCAGGAACTCTGGTACATTAGGATTATCTACCTGAGACATGACATTTCTTAAATGCAACGCCAGTTGTTGAGGAATAAGAAAAAGTGGTTTGTCCGTGATGGTAGAAACAATTGAATCTGTATTCACTGTTGTGAAATAGATTCAAATTCTTCTCCCTACAAGCAGCTTGGCTGTGCCGGGGAGACAGGGTACAGTCAATTATCCGTATGTTTCGACCGATTATTTCGGTTAGTTACAAGCCGCATCCCTTTGTGGGTGGGGCAGTTGACAATGAAAGATAACTATAGACTACTGATTCACCAGGGCTATTGTTGCATCTTGTAACAAGATATTCCCCAAAATCGGCAAAACAAGGAAAAGTAGTAAACGAACTGTCGAAAATCGATTTAAGTTTAGGAGGTTTTCAACAATGACCATCTCAGATACCCAAGTTTATATTGCTCTAGTTGTGGCGCTAATTCCAGGCGTTTTGGCTTGGCGTTTAGCGACAGAACTTTACAAGTAAGCCCTTGCTCTGAATTTCTTAAGCAGAGCTTCACAGTAAGTGCCACACCCTTACACAACAATCAGGCTTTGCTTGGTTGTTGTGTTTGTGTTTAGGGAGGGAACAGGGAAAGTTAAATAGGAAGTTGACAGATATAGCAGTTTGTCTACATTGCACGCATCAAGAGTGATCAAATTATGTGTAGGACTCATACTTGATTTATGAAAAAAATCAGTACACCCAGATCAGCCGTCTTTCCTACTCCCTGCTTATACCAATTCTGTATGAAGATGTACTAAATTAAAGAACGAACCACAAAGGGCGCAAAGGACACAAAGAAAGAAAAGATAAAAGATTAAATGCAGCCTCACATAGAATTGGTATTACACAACTAGATTCAGGAATCAAACCGTATTCCTATAGGCGATCGCACACAAAAAATTTACTTCGCAAATTAACCGCAAATCGTTCTTGTGGAGAGAAGAACATCTGCCAAAAGTCAGAGGTTTTTGAAATTACACAAAGCAAACTGTTAATCATACCCAGTTGCAACTGCTCAAGGCAATTTGGGATACAGATAGATTCTTCGGGGGTAAAAAGATGGTTAAGCTATCTAACCCTGCTCTCCACGAAGAACCCCGTTATCAGTCAACAGCGATTATTGCGCTGAGACAAGAACAATCTTTGCTTGATTGGTTAGCAAGTACTGGTCGATTAGAACCTTATGTATTTGTGGAACACTATTACGAAGATGAGGAAGACGACGAGGAAGAAGTGGTTGAGCAGTGTGAATATGAAACAGGGGAAATAGACCATTTAGCTTAATCAAAAAGAAGCCCCACATCTGACCCGAAGGGCAGTGTGGGATGAATTTTTGGCTGACGACGAATTGACCCACAACCAATTCAATCCGCTTTCCTTGACAGGACAGGGGGTAGGTGAGGAGTCAGCATTGTTTATGCTTGGTAACGAGTCAATAAGCTCATCTATCACTTGAGTCATTGTTTTGTCAGCATACTCTGCGTATTCTTTGAGCTTACTGAATCTGCG